>JAGWST010000455.1 GCA_028869325.1 bacterium
ACTATCAAGGCGCATCGGGACCGTGTGACTTCAACGCGGAGCACAATGTCATCTCGAACTTCGCCGTCTGGAAGCTTCAAGGAACCAATCTCGATCAAGTCGCGCTCTACACGGCGAAGGAGCTGGGGCCGGGCGCCGCCTAGTGGTAATCCTGGCTCAACACGCGGCCGACGGAATCGTGCTGGGCGCGATCCTCGCGCTCCCAGCACTCGGCCTTGCGCTGATCTGGCGAATCGCCGGGTTTCCGCATTTGGCACACGGATCGCTCATGACGATCGCCGCGTACGCGGCATGGGCGGCGACCTCGGCGCACCTTCCCATCTGGGTCGCCGTCACGCTGGGACTGCTGTTCGCGGCAGCCGCCGGCGTCGGCATGCACCTCGGCGTCTACCAGCGGCTCGCGGGGCGCCCCATGTTGAGCCTGTTCATCGCCTCCGTGGGTCTCGAGCTCTTCTTGCGCTACGGCGTCATCTTCGTCTTCGGAAGTGATTTCCAGACGTTTCCGCTGCCCGCGCAGCGGGGCATTCGTCTGGGCATCGTCAGCCTGCGGCCCTTGGATCTGCTGCTGCTGGCGGTGGCATTGCTGGCGCTTGCCGGCGTGTGGTGGATGTTCCGCCGCACGCAGGTCGGGCGCCGCATGCGCGCCATCTCCGACAACGCGGCGCTGGCACGGTTGAGCGGCATTAGCCCGCAGCGCACGTTGATCGCCATGTGGATACTGGTCTCCGTGCTGGCGGGGATCGCGGGCATCCTGCTGGGCATGCGCAACGTCATCACGCCGACGCTGGGGTGGGACGTGCTGCTGCTGGCCTTTGCCGCGGCGATCCTGGGCGGCATCACCAATCCGTTCGGCGCCGCGATCGGCGCCTTTCTGATGGGGCTGGTGAGCCAGATCGGCATCATCTGGCTGCCCACCAGCTACGAGGAGGGCATCGCCTTCGCGCTCATCGCGCTGGTCCTGGTCGTGCGGCCTCGCGGTCTCTTCGGAGAGTCCGTGCGCATATGAGCTACCTCTACACGGTGCTGGCATTTGGCCTAATCTACGCGATGCTGGCGCTGGGCCTCAATCTGCAGATGGGCTTCACGGGCATCATCAACTTCGGCTACGTGGCCTTTGTGGCGATCGGCGCTTACACCAGCGCGATCCTCACCGTAAACTACGGCTGGCCGATAGCGCTCGCTTGGAGTGCCGCAGCTTTGCTGGCGGCGCTCGCGAGTTACCCGTTGGGACTGCTGACCATCCGGCTTGGCGGCGACTACTTGGCCGTGGTGACGCTCGGCTTCTCCGAGCTGGTCGTGCTCTTCATCTTGAATCAGCGCGGCTTGACCCGCGGCGCGATGGGCATCGTCGGCATCCATCAACCTTTCGCCGCCTTCGGCCCCACGCTCTCGGCTCCGCTCTCGCTGCTCTTGATCGCGGCGATCACCGCGCTGACCGCGCTCTTGATCTGGCGCATCGGTCACTCGCCGTTGGGGAGACTGCTGCGCGCCATTCAGGCGAACGAGTCCGCGGCGCAGGCGCTGGGTAAGAATACGGTCAGCTACAAGGTCCTGGTCTTAGTGATCGGCTCGGGCATCGCCGGACTCGCTGGAGCGCTCTACGCGCACTGGGTGCAGTACATCTCGCCCGAGCAGTTCTCCCCCGACGTGACCTTCAATACGTTCATCGCGTTGATTCTAGGCGGCGTTGGAAGCCTCTTCGGCCCGATCGTCGGCGCATTCGTTCTGATCCTCTTCCTCCAGGGATCGATCGTGCTGCAAGACTACGTTCACGTCTTGAGCGCCAACCAGCTCGCCGCTCTGCGCTTCATGATCGTCGGCCTGGTCCTGGTCCTCTTGATCCTCTTTCGGCCGAACGGCATCCTGGGCAAGACCCCGGCGCGTCACGAGTCGCGTCGCGAGGTGTCGAAAGCGTGACGGCGGCGCCCCTGCTCTCGGCACACGAGATCGAGAAGAGCTACGTGGGGAGCCGCGTCCTGACGGCGGTCTCGATCGACGTCGCCCCCGGCCGCATCACGGCGCTGATCGGCCCGAACGGCGCCGGCAAGACCACGCTCTTCGACATCGTCACGGGATTCATTCGAGCCGATGTCGGCCGCGTCCACTACCAAGGGCGCGACATCACCAAGCTGCCCGCCTTCCGCCGCGCACGCGAGGGCATCATCAAGACCTTTCAGATTCCACACCAGTTCGATAGCCTCACGGTGGAGGAGAATCTCTTGGTCGCCGCCGGCGGGCAGATCGGCGAGCGCTTTCCCGCCGGCCTCTGGGCGCTGGGCGCAATCGCCAGGCAAGAGGCGGAGCAGCGCGCGCGTGCGGTCGAGATCATGGAGTTCCTGGGGCTCCGTGCCCGCCGCGACATCTCCGCCGGCGAACTCTCGGCGGGAGAGAAGAAGCTCCTGGAGCTTGCGCGAGCGCTGATGCTGCGGCCCAAGCTGCTGATGCTGGACGAGCCCCTGGCGGGCGTTCCGGCAGGCGTCGGAAGGCGCATCTTGGAGCACCTGGTCGAGCTCCGAGATCGCGGCATGACGCTCCTGGTCGTGGAGCACAACCTCGAGGCGATCATGCGCATCGCGAATTGGGCCTACGTGTTGGTCGACGGCCGGCTGCTCGCGTCGGGCGAGCCGGCAAGCGTTCAACACGATCAGGCGGTTCAGGCCGCCTATCTGGGCGATGGTTGATCGGCGAGCATGAGCCTCTTCACGGTAGCCGCTCTCGAATCGGGATACGCGGACCAACACATCGTCAAACGCGTGGATATGCGCGTGGAGCGCGCCGAGGTCGTGGCATTGATCGGCCCCAATGGTGCCGGCAAGTCGACGCTGCTGGACACCATCGCCGGTCTCTTGAAGCCGCGCCGGGGCCAAGTGTTTCTCGACGGATGCGAGATCACGGGCATCGATCCGGAGAAGACGCTCTCCGCGGGCTTGGCATACGTACCGCAAGCCGGGAACATCTTTCCGACGCTGACCGTCTACGAGACCTTGCAGGTGTGCTATCGCCGCGATCGCTTTGCCGCGGCCCTGGAGGAGATGCTGGAGCTCTTTCCGCGCCTGCGCCAGCGGCTGCGGACTCGAGCCGGCCTGCTCTCCGGCGGCGAGCGTCAGATGCTCGCGATCGCGCGCGCGCTCATCAATCGGCCTTTCGAGCTCCTGCTCATGGACGAGCCCTCCGCGGCGCTCTCGGTCGACAACGTGCGCGCCATCTTCGAGCGCATCGCCTGGATCAGGCAGAACGGCATCGCCGTGCTGCTGGTGGAGCAGAACGCCGTCAAGGCATTGCAGGTTTGCGATCGCGCCTATGTCATGGAGAACGGTGGCATCGTGCTCGAGGATACGGGAACGGCGCTGCTCGGCTCCAGCGTGGTGCGCGAGCACTATCTTGGCATCAGATGAATGGAGAGCACCGATGAAAGTCCTCTTCCGCGACGCGTTGCTGTGGGACGGCGTCGGCTCCGAGTCGCGCCCCCACATGGACGTCCTGATCGACGGCGAGCGCATCGCCGATGTTCGGCCAACGGCGTCATCGCCGGCGGAGCGCGATGCGCGGCAGGTCGATCTGGGCGGCGCGTTCTTGATGCCGGGACTGATCGACATGCACGTGCACCTGATCTGGAGCGGCTCCCCCGACCCGGTCTCCGTGGTGGATGCCGACGGCGAGCAGCTCACGGCCATGCGTGCCGTGGCCAATGCCCAGGCGCAGTTGAGCAGCGGGGTCACCACGGTGAGAGACGTCGGCAGCAACTGGGACTTGGCCATCGCACTGGCCCGTGCGATATCGCGTGGACACGTCGAAGGACCGCGAGTCGTCGCTTCGGGCCGGACGATCATCATGACCGGCGGGCACGATCCCTTCTGGGGCATTCCGTGTGACGGAGCCGACGCCGTTCTGCGCGGCGTGCGCACGCAGATCTACGCGGGCGCGGGCGTGATCAAGGTGGCGGCGACGGGCGGCGTGTACGGGCGCCCAGAGGGCGAGGAGATCGGTCAGAGCGAGTTGAGCTACGAAGAGCTGGCCGTGGCGGCAGGCGAGGCGCATCGCTTCGGTCTGCACGTGGCTGCCCACGCGCTCGGCACGCAGGGTATCGCGGACGCCGTGCGTGCCGGCATCGATACGATCGAGCACTGCATCTTCCTCAGCGAAGAGGTAGCGGCCGAGATGAAGCGGCGCGGCACGGCGATGACGCCGACCGTGCTGATCTACCGGACGATCGCCGAGGGTGATGGGGCGGGCATCCCGGCCTACGCCGTGGAGAAGGCGAAGCGTGCCGTGGCGGCCCACCGGGAGAGCGTTCGCATGGCGCTGGAGATGGGGATTCCCATCGTTGCCGGAACGGACGCCGGCTCGTGTAACACCCCGCACCCCTCGCTGCTCCGCGAGATCACGAGCCTCCATGCTTGCGGGCTCCCTCGCGATCATGCGCTGCGCGCGGCGACGAGCGCCGCGGCGGAGGCACTGGGGATGAGCCGGACGCTAGGAACCGTTGCGCCGGGTAAGGCGGCTGATCTGCTCGTCGTGGACGGGAATCCGCTGGACCGCCTCGAGGATCTGCGGCGGTTGCGCTACGTCGTGCGAGCCGGCAGGTTCGTCGTCGGAGCGGCCGGTGAGAGCCGGTGCGCGTAGCTCTCGTAGACACCCGCTCGTCCGTTGATCGTTGCCGCGGCCTGGCGAATGATGGTGCCGGCGCGCTCGACGCGGCGAGCATCGCGTGGGTAGTCCAAGATGCTCAGGCTGATGCCGCCGATCGGCTGCGCATCGGCATCGAGGATCGCTGCGCCGACCGCCGTGATCCCCAGCGAGCTCTCGTCGCGGGCGACCGCATAGCCGCGCTTGCGGACCTCGGCCAGTTGCGCATCCAGCTGCCGCCGGTTCGAGAGCGAGTGTTCCGTGAGTCCGGAGAGCTTGCTCTCACCGAGGAGCGCGTCGAGCCGCTTCGGCGAAAGGTGCGCGAGCATCGCCTTTCCTAGACCGGTTGTCGTCACAGGGAGCCGATCGCCGGCGCTCCAGATGAAGCGCACGGGCAAGCGTCCTTCATGGTGGGCGATGATGATCGTCTCGGCACCCTCCAACACGCCGAAGTATGCCGTGTAGCCGGTCTCCTCGGCTAGTCGCGCCAACTCGCGATTGATGAAGCCGAGGAGCGGGTTTGCCGCGACGTAGAGGCTCCCGATCTCGAACGCAGCCAGACCGATGCGGTAGCGCGAGTCACGCGCGTTGCGCTCCAGGAAACCGGCGGCTTCGAGCGTGCCCAGCAGCCGTACGACGATCGTTCGGGGGAGTGCCAGATGCCGCACGAACTCAGAGGCCGTCAGCTCCGGCTGCTCCTCGCTGAAGCACCTTAGGATGCGCAGGGCGCGCTCGACGGTCTGTGCCTTCTCCATCGGACATCCCTTCGATTTCAGCCGGCGAGAGCGATCCTCCACCACGAGCACGGCGGCGTCCTGCGGAACGCGCGCGAACGCCGGTGAGGCCTCCTACCCGGTCGACTGGGCGTTCGGTAGCCGCGCACGACCTCCCGTCCGGCCGGCGCGGAATGTGGGTATGCGGTGCCGAGGAGGTGACCCGCGATGAATACCGAGACCATCGAGTGCGGCCATTCGGCGTGTTTCTGCGTGGTGGCGGCGACGGTGGATGGCGTGGGCTTCTGTTCCGAATACTGCCGCGACGCGGATGCCACCGAGGAAGAGACGGACGACGGATGCGCGTGTGGCCATCCGCCGTGCGACGGGGCATAAGCCGGCGATCACCGGCGCTGGCGAGGACCAGGGCCTAGGGGCTCCCCGCCGAAGATGCCCCGGGCACGGGAGTCCGCCGCAGCGCGGGCTGAGAGGGCGACGCACGGTCGCCGACCGTCGAACCTGATCTGGATCATGCCAGCGCAGGGAGCGAGCCGAGACTCCCTCCAGCCGCTGGCAGCGAGGGAGCCACGCATGAGCACCACCATCGATCCCCAGGCCAAGGCATCGTCGCACAAGGTGTACGTCGACGGAGTGCGCGGCATGCGCGTCCCGATGCGGCAGATCCATCTGACGGATGGCAGTAGCATCCGCGTCTACGATACCAGCGGTCCTTACACCGACCCGGGCGTGGAGGTCGATGTCCACGCGGGCCTGCCGCCGTTGCGCGCTCCGTGGATCGCGGCGCGCGGCGATACAGAGCAGCTCGACAAGCCGACGTCCCTCTACCGCCGGGGCCGCGAGGCGATGGCGGAGCTGGACGCCGTGCGCTTCAAGAATTCGCGCAAGCCGCTGCGCGCCAAAGAGGGCCGCAACGTCACGCAGATGCACTACGCGCGGCGCGGTGAGATCACACCGGAGATGGAGTATGTCGCGCTGCGCGAGGGCTGCGCGCCGGAGCACGTGCGCAGCGAGGTCGCGCGCGGGCGCGCGATCATTCCGGCCAACGTCAATCACCCGGAGGCCGAGCCGATGATCATCGGCCGCAATTTCCTGGTGAAGATCAACGCCAACATCGGCAACTCGGCCGTCTCCTCGAGCATCGAGGAGGAGGTCGAGAAGATGACGTGGGCAACGCGCTGGGGCGCCGATACCGTCATGGACCTCTCGACGGGAAAGAACATCCACGAGACGCGCGAGTGGATCCTGCGCAACTCGCCGGTGCCGATCGGCACGGTGCCGATCTATCAGACACTGGAGAAGGTCAACGGCAAGGTCGAGAGCCTGACCTGGGAGATCTACCGCGACACGCTGGTGGAGCAGGCGGAGCAGGGCGTCGACTACTTCACCATCCATGCCGGCG
>JAGWST010000456.1 GCA_028869325.1 bacterium
GGTGACCACCACGAAGGAGGGGCGGCGCTCTCCGCTCTTCGAGCAGTACTTCGGCTTGAAGGAGCGCTACCCCGAGGCGATCCTCCTCATGCGCGTCGGAGACTTCTACGAAGCCTACGGCGACGATGCCGAGACGATCGCGCGCGCGCTGCAGATCGCTCTGACCTCGAAGGAGTCCGGCGGCGGCGAACGCGTCGCCATGGCGGGCGTCCCCCACCACGCGCTGGACGGCTATCTGGCCAAGCTGGTGCAGCAGCGGCGCGTCGTTGCGCTGGCTGAGCAGCTCGAGGCGCCCGTTCCCAACAAGTTGACCAGGCGCGACGTCGTACGCGTGGTGACGCCGGGGACGCTGCTGGAGGAGTCGCTGCTGCCGTCCTCGGCCAACAACTTCCTGGCCGCCGTCGCCTCCGTGGGCGAGGCCTTGGCCGTGGCGTACGCGGACGTCTCGACGGGTGAGCTGGGCGCCACCGCCTTCGCCGGCGACTCGGCGTTGGAGGACGCGCTGGCCGAGCTTGCACGGCTGACGCCGGCCGAGGCCGTTCTGGACGTTCCGTTCGATGAGCGCGACCCGTTCGTGGGCGTGCTCGAGCAGCACGGAGCGCGCATCGCGCAGCCCGGCATCGGTGCCGTCGACGGACGGCGGCGCGAGCCGCTGGCCGGCTTCTCGCTGGAGGAGTCCGTCGCCATCCATCGTGCGCTTGACGCCCTCTACGCGTTTACCGCGCGCAGCTGTCTGGGCGGCGCGGAGGCGCTGCGCTCGCCGCAGGCCTATCGCGCGCAGACGTTCATGGTGATCGATCCGGCCTCGCGCCGCAATCTCGAGCTGACGAAGGCCGTCGGCTCGAATCCCAAGGCGACGCTGCTGGCGACGCTGGACCGTTGCCGAACGGGCATGGGCTCGCGCCTGCTGGCTCGCTGGCTGCTGGCGCCATTGGTCGAGCGAGAGCGCATCGTCGGCCGCCAAGAGGCGGTGCGCTCGCTGGTCGAGGAGTATCCGCGGCGTGCCTCGCTGCAGGAGCAGCTCGAGCGCTGCTACGATCTGGAGCGCTTGGCGCAGCGCCTGCGCATCCGGCGCGTGGGGGCGCGCGATCTGGCGGCGCTGCGGCGCACGCTGGAGACGCTGGAGCCGTTACGGGCGTTGGCGAGCACTGCCTCGCTCGAGGCGATGGGCCGGCGCATCGAGGGCTTCGCGGCGCTGCGCGACGATATCGCGGCGACGCTGGTGGACGATCCGCCCGCGAGCCTGGCCGACGGCGGCGCCATCCGCGGGGAGGCCAGCGCGGAGCTGGCCGAGTGCGTCGCCTTACGCAGCGGCGCGCGCGAGCGCATCGCCGCACTCGAGGAGCGCGAGCGGGCGCGCACGGGGATCAAGTCGCTGAAGATTCGCTATACCAATGCCTTCGGCTACGCCATCGAGGTGACGTCGGCGAACGTGGGCGGCGTGCCCGGCGAGTACGTGCGCAAGCAGACACTTACCAACGGCGAGCGTTTCGTCACCCCGGAGCTGAAGGAGCTGGAGCTGGCGATCGCCTCGGCACAGTCGCGCCAACAGCGTTTGGAGGAGGCGCTCTTCGCGCAGCTGGTGGAGCGCGTCGCAGCGCACGCGGAGGCGCTGATGGCGGCAGCCGATGCGCTAGCGCATCTGGACACGCTCTGCTCGCTCGCGCAGGTCGCCGGAGAGCGTGGCTACGTGCGACCGGAGATCGTCGAGGCATCGCGCATCGAGATCGCCGAAGGACGCCATCCCGTGGTAGAGGTGCTGCTGGGCGAGCGCTTCGTGCCCAACGCGCTGCGCGTCGAGGAGCGCGAGCACCGCTTCTTGATCCTCACCGGGCCGAACATGGGCGGCAAGTCGACGTACTTGCGGCAGGCGGCGCTGCTGGTGATCCTGGCCCAGATCGGCTCCTACGTGCCGGCGCGCGCGGCGCAGGTGGGCGTGATCGACCGCATCTTCACGCGCATCGGCGCCGGCGACGATCTGGCCAGCGGCCAGTCGACCTTCTATCTGGAGATGGCGGAGGCGGCGCATATCCTGCGCCGCTGCACGGCGCGCTCGCTGGTCGTGGTCGACGAGATCGGCCGCGGCACCGGCACCGTCGATGGGCTGGCGATCGCGCAGGCGATCTGCGAGTACCTGCTGGGCATGGAGGGCGACGCGCCGATCGTGCTCTTCGCCACCCACTTTCACGAGCTGGTGGAGCTGGCCGGCGAGTGGCCGCGTGTAGCGAACTATCACGTCACCGCCGTCGAGCACCCGCAACGCGGCGGCGAGCCGGTCTTCTCGCATCGCGTCCTGCCCGGCTCGACCAATCGCTCCTTCGGTATCGAGGTGGCGCGCATGGCGGGCCTCCCGGCCAGCGTGGTGGAGCGCGCGCGTGCCTTGGCCGACGAGCTGCTGGGGCGTACCCCTCTGGAACGCGCGGTGCCGTTGCGCAAGAATCTCGCGCGCGAGCGCGGCGAGATGCCCCGGCGGCAACTGGATCTCGGCCTCTCGTGAGCATCCATCTGCTCGATTCCGCGACCATCGGGCAGATCGCTGCCGGCGAGATCATCGAGCGTCCCGCTTCAGTCGTCAAAGAACTCGTTGAAAATTCCGTCGATGCGGGCGCGACTCGCATTACTGTCAACGTGAAGCGCGGAGGTCTCGATCTCATCGAAGTCATTGACGACGGTATCGGAATTGAGCCGGCGGACTTGGCGCTTGCTTTACACCGCCATACGACCAGCAAGTTGCGCGCCGCGGAGGATTTGGAGTCGATCGCAACGCTCGGTTTTCGTGGTGAAGGGTTA
>JAGWST010000457.1 GCA_028869325.1 bacterium
CTCCGTCAGCGCGACGTCCACGTAGTCGCCCAGCCCATCGCGCGCCCGCGCCTGCAGGGCGGCCAGCGTGCCGATCACGGCATAGAGCGCGGCAACCTGATCGCCGAGGCTGATGCCCATGCGTACGGGCGGCCGGTCCGCAAAGCCGCTGAGAAAGCGCAGACCGCCCATCGACTCGGCGACGTTGCCGTAACCGGGACGGCTGGCGTAGGGCCCGTCCTGCCCGTAGCCGCTGATGGAGACGTAGATCAGCCCCGGCTGCTCGGCGCGGAGCGCCTCGTAGCCCAGGCCCCACTCGGCGAGACGCCCGGGGCGAAAGTTCTCCAGCAGAACATCGCAGCGGCGGAGGATCGCCTTGAGCGTGGCGATGGCGCGCCCGTCGCGCAGGTCGAATGCCAACAGCCTCTTGCCGCGGTTGTGCGACTTGAACCACCAGGAGCTGCCGTCGGACGCCTGCGTCCCCCACGTGCGCAACTGATCGCCCTCGAGCGGTTCGATTTTGATGACCTCCGCGCCCAGGTCGGCCAGCAGCCTCCCCGCAAACGGGCCGGAGACGGAGCTGCCGAGCTCGAGGACCCGAATGCCGGCAAGGGGTGGGCCAGGGGATGTTCGTTCCACGGCAATCCTATCTCCGCGCGCTCGGCTCGGCCTCAGGGTCACGCGCGAGCCCTCTCAACAACTCCCACGTCTCACGCACGTCGCGCTCCGTCGTACGCGCATTGCCGATCGCTATGCGCAAGGTGAGCGCGTCGCGCAGGCGCGTGGTGGAGATGAAGGCAAAGCCGGAGGCGTTGACGCGCTCGGCGAGCGCCGCGTTGTGCGCATCGAGCGCAGCGGCGTCGCCGCGCAGGTGGGCGGGAGCGTGGCGCAGGCAGACCACGGAGAGCGGGTGCGGCGCGAGGATCTCGAAGTCCGGTTCGGCCTCGATCCAGTGCGCCAGCTGCTGGGCCATGGCGACGTGGCCGCGCAACAGCTCGGCGATGCGGCGGCGGCCGTACGCACGCAGCACGAACCACAGCTTGAGGCCGCGGAAGCGGCGGCCGAGCTGCACGCCGTAGTCCATGTAATTCCGCCCGTCAGTCGACGGCGTCTCGAGATAGACGGCCGAGAGGCTGAAAGCGCGGCGCAGCAGCTGCTCGTGCGGCGTGTAGAGCACGGAGAGGTCGACGGGGACGAACATCCACTTGTGGGGGTTGACCACCAGCGAGTCGGCGTGCTCGACGCCGTCCAACAGCCAGCGCAGCTCCGGCACGATCGCCGCGGGTCCCGCATAGGCGGCGTCGACGTGCAGCCAGATGCCGCGCTCCTTGCAGACGCGTGCGATCTCGGACACCGGATCGACCGCCGTCGTCGAGGTGGCGCCGACCGTGGCCGCCACGCACATCGGCAGCCGGCCGGCGGCGCGGTCCTGGTCGATCAGACGCGCCAAGGCGCCGGCGTCCATGCGGAAGGCCGCGTCGGTGGGAACCTTCACGACGTTCTCGCGGCCGATGCCCATCAGGATCGCGTCCTTCTCGATGTGCGAGTGCGTGTGCTCCGTGCAGTAGACGCGCAGCGCGGGCAGAGGGCGGCCGCTTTGGCCGGCGTTGCGGATGTCGAGGTCGAGCGACTCACGCGCCGCCGCAAGCGCGTGCAGACCGGAGACGCTGGCCGTATCGTAGACGACGCCGAAGAACTCGCTGGGGATGCCCAGCGCGTCGCGCAGCCAGCGCAGCGCCACCTCCTCGATCTCGGTGGCCGCCGGCGAGGTGCGCCACACCATGCCGTTCACATTGAGCGCGGCGGAGATCAGCTCGCCCAGGATGCCCGGCTCCGAGCCGGTGATCGCGAAGTAGGCGAAGAAGCGCGGATGGTTCCAATGGGTGATGCCGGGCATGACGATGCGATCGAGGTCGTCGAGGAGCGCCTCGAGCGGCTCACCCTCTTCGGGCATCTGGGCGGGCAGCATGGCCGCGATCTCGCCGGGCCGGACGCGCGAGAGCACCGGCATGCCGCTGACCTCCTCTAAATAGCGGGCGCTCCAGGCGGCGGCGCGCTCCAAGGCGCGGGCGAACTCGGTGCTGGTGGCGACGTCAGGCGACTCCATGCGGTACCTCGGGGCGGCAGGCGCGGAATGGCGTCCTAGATGATGGAACGCTGTTCCACAAGCCTTGAGCAGGGGTTCTCTAGCGATGATCAAGGGCTCCTCCGAGGGCGCGCAGACCGTGGCGCGGGCCGCCGCGCGTCTACAATGCCGATCACGACGTCTCGAGCATCGTGCGCCGATCGATGGAGCGATTGGCGCGAGGGCGATGCGCGCTACTGCAGCGCATGCCGCTGGACCGCGGCGCATCGGGAAGGATACTCTCGCTGCCGGACGCGGAGGTGCGGCGCCTGGGCGGCGGCGCTTGGGTACCGTCCTGCCGAGCGAACGGCGTGAAAAGGGCCTTCCTGGCCAAGGCTTTGCGCAACCGGGGAAGAGTCCCAGGCGGTCTCTGCGAATAGCAGGGGAGACCATGGCGCGAGCGTTCGATGAAGAGGCCCCATACCCGGGCGGAGAGGCCCTCAACGAGAAGTGCGGGGTGCTGGGCGTGCGTGCACGCGGCGCCGACGTTGCGCGCATCGCATACTTCGGTCTCTACGCATTGCAGCATCGCGGCCAGGAGTCGGCGGGCCTGGCGGTCGGCGACGGTCATACCATCGTCTGCCATCGTGAGATGGGCCTGATCGGGGCGATCTTCGACGAGGAGATCCTCTCCAAACTCACCGGCTACGTGGCGTGCGGCCATACGCGCTACTCCACCACAGGCAGCTCGCTCGTCGTCAACGCCCAGCCGCTGCTGGAAAGCTCGCCGCTGGGCGACTTTGCGCTTGCCCACAACGGCAATTTGACCAATACGGAGCAGCTGCGCGCGTTGCTGCCTCCGGAGCAGCGTCTGCAGACGGAGTCCGACTCCGACGTCATGGCAAAGCTGCTGGCTCTGGAGCCCGGGCGTGACTTCGTGGAGCGCATCAAGAGCCTGATGCGGCGCATGGAGGGCTCCTACTCCATCGTGCTCGCCACGACCGATCAGCTGATCGCCTTCCGCGATCCGTGGGGCATTCGCCCGCTCTGCATCGGCCGCTTCGCCGACGGCTGGATCGTCGCCAGCGAGTCGTGCGCGCTCGCGACGGTGGGCGCCGAGTTCGTGCGGGAGATCGAGCCCGGTGAGATCATCTGCGTCGACGACGGCGGCCTGCGCAGCGAGCGCTCGGAGATCGTGCGCAAGCCCTCGTTCTGCGTCTTCGAGTACATCTATTTCTCGCGACCCGACTCCGTCATGGCGGGCAGCTCCATCTACATCGCGCGTCACGCGATGGGGCGCCGGCTGGCCCAGGAGCACCCGGCGGAGGCCGACGTGGTGATGGCGGTGCCGGATAGTGCGGTCCCCGGTGGGATCGGCTATTCGGACGAGAGCGGCCTGCCGTACGTTGAGGGGCTCATCAAGAACCGCTACATCGGGCGCACGTTCATCAGCCCCGACCAGTCTATGCGGGCGCGCGGCGTCAAGCTGAAGTTCAATCCGCTGGTCGAGAACCTGCGCGGCAAGCGCGTCGTCGTCGTCGACGACTCCATCGTGCGCGGCACCACCACCCGCAACATCGTGCGCATGGTCCGCGAGGCGGGCGCGATCGCGGTGCACGTGCGCATCACCTCGCCGCCGATGATCCATCCATGCTTCCTCGGCGTCGACACCGCGTCGTACGACGAGCTGATCGCCGCCAACAAGAGCGTCGAAGAGATCCGCGAGCACATCGGCGCCGACTCGCTGGGCTACCTGAGCCTCAAGGGCCTGCTGGCCGCCACCGGGCGCCCGACCGGTGACTTCTGCACGGGCTGCCTCTCCGGGCGCTACCCCGAGGTGATCTGCGATCACGTCGAGGGCGACGGCCGAATCGTCAGCAAGCCGGAGCCCGCGCTCTCCGCTTCGCGGCCCCGCTAGCGGGTTCACGGCTCTTGGAGCTGCTGCGCTTTCGCGACCTGGAGCGCTGGTTCGGCGCGCGCTGCGTCTTGCGCGCCGCGAGCGGCGCCGTGCGCGAGGGGCAGCACATCGCGCTGGTCGGGCGCAACGGCGCGGGAAAATCGACCCTCTTCTCCATGCTGGCGGGCGCCGCCGAGCAGGACGGCGGCGCGGTTAGCCGCGCCCGCGGCGTGGCGGTGGGATGGTTTCGCCAGACCTCCAGTGAGTCTCTGGACGGAGCCGACCAACGCTCCGGCGCCGCCGGGTCGCGCACCCTGCGGACGTACGTCGCGGAGGCCTTCGCGCACATGGAGGCCGACGAACGCGAGCTGGCGCGCCTGGAGCGGGAGATGGGCCGCGTCGCAGGCGATGAGGATGAGCTGGAGCGCGTGATGGCCCAGTACGCACGGCTGCGCGAGCGCTTCGAGCGCGCCGGCGGCCACGACTACGCCTATTGCATCGACGCGGTGCTGCGCGGCGTCGGCTTCGCGCAGGCCGACGATGAGCGTCGCCTCGAGACGTTCTCCGGCGGCGAGAAGACGCGCGCCGCGCTGGCACGCGTGCTGCTGGACGCGCCCGACCTGCTGCTGCTGGACGAGCCGACCAACCACCTGGACATCGCCGGCGTGGAGTGGATGGAGAGCTTCCTGGCACGCTATAGCGGCGGCGTGGTCGTGGTCTCCCACGACCGTTGGTTCCTCGACCGGGTCGTGAACGCTGTTTGGCTGTTGGAGAACGGCCAGCTGAGCGCATGGGAGGGTAACTACTCACGCTTTGTGGAGCTCAAGGCGCAGGCAGATGAAGAGCGCGAGCGCCGCATCGCGGCGCAGGAGCGAGGGATCGCGCGCGAGCGCAAGGTGATCGCCGAGCTGGCCACGCACGGCTCGCACAACTACGTGCAGCTCAAAGCGCGGGCGCGGCGCCTGCAACGCCTGGAGCGCCTGGCGCCGCCACAGCGCACGCGCACGCTGCGCGTGAGCTTTCGCCGCGCGCGGCCGCTGCAGGATCCGGCCGTCGAGCTGCGCGGCGTCTCCAAGTCCTTCGGGGGGCGTAGGCTCTTCGCGCCCCTCACGCTGATCGCGCGCGCCGGCGAGTGCCTCGGTATCATCGGCGCCAACGGTGCCGGCAAGTCGACGCTGCTGCGGATGTTGACGGGAGAGGTCTCCCCCGACACCGGCGAGGTTGTGTGGAGCGAGGGCGTCCAACGCGGCTGGTACGCGCAGGAGACGGCGGCGCTCGATCCGGAGGCCAGCGTGCTCGAAGAGTTACTGCGTGGCTGGCTGGGCACGCCGGAGGAGGCGCGCGGCCTGCTGGGGGCGCTGCTCTTCTCGGGCGACGAGCAGGAGAGGCGTGTCGCGCTGCTCTCGGGCGGCGAGAGGCGGCGGCTCATGCTGGCCAAGATGGTGGCTCGCCCCGCGAACGTGCTGCTGCTCGATGAGCCGACCAACGATCTCGACATTCCATCGCGCGAGATCTTGGAGGAGGTGCTGGCCGCCTTCGAGGGGACGGTGGTGCTGGTGAGTCACGATCGTTTCTTGCTGGAGCGGCTCTGCGATCGCGTGGTGGAGATCGCTGCGGGCGAGGCGCGCGTCTTCGAGGGCGGCTACGCTGAGCTGGCGGCGGCACGCGTCCCCGCCGCCGCGCAAGAGTCGCCGCGCATCGGCAAGACCGCACGCGAGCGCCGCAAGGCGGAGCAGCGCAGCGCACTGGCCGCTCGCGGGGAGACTCCAAAGCGCCGGTTCCAGGATGTGGAGCGCGCCATCGAGGGACTGGAGCGCGAGATTGCGCAGGGCGAGGGGCGTCTGGGCGATTCGGCGATCTACCGAGACGGCGATGCGGTTCGCGCGCTGCAGGAGCGTCTCTCGACCCTGCGGGAGGAGCTCGAGCGGCTGGAGATGCGCTGGGCGGAGCTGGTCGATCTGATATGACGCCGCTGGCATCGGAGGGCTCGAGTCGATCGATACGGAATCGGCGCACGAACGACACCGAGGGGTAGAGTATCGATATGGGTTCTCTTTCGTCCGAGCGTATGAGCCTTCTGCAAGAGAAAGCGACGGCGATTCGGCGCGACATCATCGAGATGTTGGCTCAAGCGAAGTCGGGTCATACTGCGGGCTCGCTCGACATGGCGGACGTCTTTGCCGTCATGTACTTTCACGTGCTGCGTCACGATCCGGCGAATCCGCTGTGGGAGGATCGCGATCGCTTGATCCTCTCGGCCGGCCACATCTGTCCGGTGCGCTACGCGGCGATGGCGGAGGCGGGCTACTTTCCGCGCGCGGAGCTGGCGACGCTGCGGGCCTTGGGAAGCCGTCTGCAAGGACATCCCGAGCGTAAGTATCTGCCCGCTCTGGAGACCACCTCCGGCCCCTTGGGAGGCGGCCTCGCGCAGGGCGCCGGCATGGCCTACGCGGCAAAGATGGACGCCAAGTCGTGGCGCGTCTACATCGTCACGTCCGACGGTGAGCACCAGGCGGGCCTGCATTGGGAAGCGGTGCTCTTCGCCGGTAAGAACAAGCTGGACAACGTCGTCTGCATCGTCGATCGAAACTTCATCCAGATCGACGGCTCGACCGAGCAGGTGATGCCGCTCGAGCCGCTGCGCGACAAGTACGAGGCTTTCAACTGGAACGTGTTGGAGATCGACGGCAACGATATCGCGGCGCTCTGCGATGCGGCCGATCGGGCGCGAAGCACGGCGGGCAAGCCGACCGTCATCATCGCGCGGACCGTCCCCGGCAAAGGCGTCAGCTTCATCGAGGGCGACTTCCGCTGGCACGGCAAGCCGCCGACGAAAGAAGAGGCCGAGCTGGCGCTGCGTGAGCTGAGCACCGTGGGAGAGGCGCGCTGATGCAGACGATGCGCGATCTCCAGCAGACGCCGCAGATGCGGCCCACGCGTGACGGCTTCGGTGAGGGATTGGTGGAGGCGGCGCGCCGCGATCCGGCCGTCGTCGCGGTCTGCGCCGATCTGGTCGAGTCGACCCGCATGCAGGCGATGCACGACACCTTCCCAGAGCGCTTCATCGAGATCGGCGTCTCGGAGCAGCTGCTGGTGGCGATGAGCGCGGGCCTCGCGATGGCGGGCAAGATTCCCTTCATCGCATCCTACGCCATGTTCTGTCCGGGGCGCGCCTGGGAGCAGGTTCGCACCAATCTCTGTCTCAACGAGGCCAACGTGAAGATCGCCGGAGCCCACGCCGGCGTCTCGGTGGGCCCCGACGGCGCGACGCACCAGGCCGTCGAGGACATCGCGATCATGCGGGTGATCCCGCACATGACCGTCGTCGTCCCATGCGACGCCGTGCAGACGAAGAAGGCGACGCTGGCGGTGGCCGAGCGCTTCGGTCCGGCATACGTTCGCTTCGGCCGCGAGAAGTCTCCGGTCGTCACCACGGAGGAGATGCCGTTCGAGATCGGCAAGGCGCAGCGCCTTCGCGAGGGCGGTGACGTCGCCATCGTCGCCTGCGGCATCCTGCTTTACAATGCGTTGCGCGCGGCGGAGGAGCTAGCGCGCGATGAGTCCATCGAGTGCAGCGTGATCAACAACCACACCATCAAGCCGATCGATGAGGCGGCCCTCGTGGACGCGGCGCAACGCTGCGGCGCCGTGGTCACCGTCGAGGAGCACCAGGTCCACGGGGGCATGGGCTCCGCCGTCGCCGAGGTCCTGGCGCTCCGCCATCCGGTGCCGATGGAGTTCGTGGGCGTCCAGGACCGCTTTGGCCAATCGGGCAAGCCCGAGGAGCTGATCGAGCTCTACGGGATGGGGGTGGAGTCGATCAAAGAGTCCGTGCGCCGCGTGCTCGCCCGCAAACGCTGACGTCCGTCACGACCTGCGACGGTCGCCCCGTGGATCGTTTCATCGACAACGGCGGAGTGCAGCTGTGCGTTGAGAGCCGCGGCGAGGGAGCGCGGCACGTGCTCTTCGTTCACGGCTGGATCAGCTCGCGGCGAATGTGGTACCACCTCGCGGAGCTGCTCGACCCCGCAGCCTTCACCCTCCACCTGTTGGATTTTCGCGGGGCGGGGCGCAGCGATCGCCCGGCGCAGGGGCACGACTTGGAGGGCTACGCCTCCGATCTCCGCGCGGCGATCGCCGCGATC
>JAGWST010000458.1 GCA_028869325.1 bacterium
CTCGGAGACCAGGCCGCGCATGGAGCGGCGCTCGATGCGTATCTCGGGGAGCTGCGCGCCGATGGTGGCCACGGCGATGCGCTGGCCGACGGCGACGTTGGTGGCGGCGGTCGCGATGGTCAGCGGCGCGCCGTTGCCGACGCTGACCTTGCCTACCTGCAGGCGATCGGCGTTGGGATGCCTCTCTAAAGCGGTGATCTCGCCGATCACCACGCCCTCGATCTTCGGCGACGGGAGGATCGACTCGACGGGAAAGCCCAGCCGCGCGAAGATCTCCGCCGCCTGCTCGATGCTCTCGTGCACGTCGACGTAGGCCTTCAACCAACCCAACGGCAGACGCATTAGAATTGCTCCAAGAAGGCGGGCTCGTTGTCGACGAACTCGCGGATGTCGTCGATGCCGTGGCGCACCATGGCGATGCGCTCCGGACCGATGCCGAACGCCCAGCCGGTGACGCGCGACGGATCGTAGCCGACCTCGCGGAAGACGTTGGGATGGACCATGCCGGAGCCGCCGATCTCCAGCCAGCCGCTGCCGCTGCAAGTGCGGCAACCGATGCCGTTGCAGCCCGGACAGGTGGTGTCGACCTCGGCGCTGGGCTCCGTGAACGGGAAGTACGAGGGGCGGAAGCGGACGCGCTGCTGCGGGCCAAAGAGCTCGCGGCACATCGCCTCCATCGTGCCCTTGAGGTGGGCCATGGTGATGCCCTCGGCGACGACCAAGCCCTCGACCTGGTGGAACGCAAAAGAGTGGCGCGCGTCGAGCGCATCGCGACGGTAACAGCGCCCCGGCACCACCAGCGCAAGCGGCGGTTGGTGTGCCAGCATCGTGCGCACCTGCATCGGCGAGGTGTGCGGGCGCAAGAGCAGTCCGCCCGGGAGATAAAACGTATCGAAGCCTTCACGTGCGGGATGATCGGGCGGGATGTTGAGCGCGTCGAAGGCGTGGTACTCCGTCTCGACCTCTGGTCCCAGCACCACGGCGTAGCCGCGGCGTTCGAAGAAGTCGCAGACGTCCTGCAGCGTGCGGCGGATCGGATGGATGCTGCCGCGGCGGCGCGCCGCCGCGGGGAAGGTGGCGTCGACGTGCTGCTTGAGCGCCGCGTCGAGGCCGCGCGCGCGCAGCGTCTCCAGCGCCGAGGCCAAGCGCAGCTCCATGCGCTCGGCGACCGCGTTGATACGCTGACCCGCGGCGGGGCGCTCCTCGGGCGGGAGCTTGCCGATGGCGCGGCGCATCAGGGTCAGCTCGCCGCTGCGCCCCAGGAAGGCGACCTGGATCTCCGCGACGTCGGCGTCGCGCGTGGCGGCGCCGAGACGTTGCTCGAAGGTGGACTCCACCCCCGCGAGTGCCCGTTCGAAATCCATAACCCCAAAAAAAAGCGGCCTCGGTGTACGCGAACCGCCTCGACGCGTGAGGGAAAAAACGACGACGCCCCGGCTATTCAGCCGGGGCGCCTCGGAAATCCTTGCGGCTTACAGCGCCCTGGCAGGCGCGAGCTGTTTGTACAGAAGATAGGCGTTGATCGATCCCGTCGTTTTAAAGATCTTCCAGAAGAACTCGGAGGTTAGCATCGTCTGGCATTACCCCTATCTCTTCAGGCTCGTGGCCGGAGGCCCGGCGCGTCAAGTATAGCATTTCCCTCGGGACCCCTCAAGGACTTGACAAAATCTTGAAAACCCCTTGTTTACTGGCGTTTCCGGGCCGCTTCGTAGAGCAGGATGCTCCCCGCCATCGCCGCATTGAGGCTCTCGACCCGCCCCGCCTGTGGGATGCGGACGCGTGCATCGGCGCGCTCCAGCCACGCTGCCGGGCCGCGGCGCTCGTGTCCGACGACCAGCAGAAACTCGGCGGGAAAGTTGAAGCGGTCGCACGCCTCGCCCTCCAGATCGGCCACCACGATGGCGCGGCCATGCGCCTTGGCCAAGCTTGCCAGCGCGGCTCCGTCGCCGCGCGCAATCTGCAAGCGGAAGGTTGCGCCCATCGCCGCGCGCACAACCTTTGGCGCGAACGCGTCGACGGCATCGTCGACGAAGCAGACGCCGTTGGCCCCAAAGGCCTCGGCGCCGCGCAGCAGCGTCCCCGCGTTCCCCGGATCGCCGACGCCGGCCAGCACCAGCGTCGGACCGCCGGCTTGCAGCGCGTCGTCGAACGAAACCACCCGCTCGCGGGCCGAGGCCACCAGGCCCTGGGGCGTGGTGGTATCGGCCAAGCCAGCAAGCACACGATCGTCGACCAGGTAGAGCGAGGCGCCGCCCTCTTCTGCCCAGGCGGCTAAGGCGCGATGGCGATCGTAGGCGGCCTGTGTCAGCGCCACCGCTTCGACCGCCGCTCCGCTCTCCAGGGCCTCTTGCAAGAGCGTCGGCCCCTCCAGCAGGTAGCGGCCCAGGCGGCGGCGCC
>JAGWST010000459.1 GCA_028869325.1 bacterium
GACGAGATCCTGCTCCCCGAGGGGGCGCCGTTCCTACGGGCCATCGTCGCGTCGGAGTCACGGCGCATCGGTTTCAACCTGCGCTGCATCAACGAGGTCGACGAGCATCACGGTGGTGGGGAGACCTCACACCTGGTGCTGCGCCTCTTCCCCAACCACCCGGAGCTGCGCTTCGTGCAGCCGCTGCACGAGTACATCTTCGACCCGGCGAGTCCGCTGCCCGGGGGCGTGATTCGAGGAGCGACGATCGACGTTACCATTCGCCACCGCGGCTACTTGAAGAGCGTGGTCGTGGGGCGCAAGAAACGCGAGCGCAATCTCGCCATCGCGAAGATGGCCGTGGAGCGTCACCCCGACGATGCCTTCCACTGGTACGGCCTGGGCCAGACCTACGGCTTCGCCTCTCAACGGCAGGAGGCCAAACAGCCCTTGGAGCGCATGCGCGAGCTGGCGGGGCCCGACGACAAGCGCGGGATCATCGTGCACGGTATCGCGCTGCTGGCGGAGATCTACGCCTTGGAGGGCGATGCGCTGCTGGCCGAGGAGCGGGCGCGCGATGCGCTGCGCCGCTCCCCCGGCTACCCGAACGCGCTTTTTGCACTGGCCATGGCGCTCAAGCGCCAGGGCCGCGTGGAAGAGGCGATCGCCGCCTACCGCGATGCCTCTGCGCAGGAGATCAACACCGCCAAGTACGCCGTCGTGGACGATCAGATCTGCGCGTGGAAGGCGTCCTGCGACTTGGGCGTCTACCTCTCGGAGCTGGAACGCTTCGACGAAGCCCTCGCCGAGCTGCGCCTGGCCATTTCTCGTGCGCCGGACGTGATGACCGTGCGCATCAACTACGCCCACGCCCTGGAGCGCGCGGCGCGCTTCGAGGAGGCGGAGCAGGCCTTTATCGAGACGTTCGAGCGCCACCCCGTGGCGCAGTCGACGCTCCAGCACGCCAACTTCCTGTTGCGCCGGCTCCGACGGGACGATGCGCTGCGCTTCCTGGAGACGGCGGCGCCGCGGATGACCACGGAGCGCGAGCGCAACGCGTTGATCGAGGCCCGCACCCAGCTCTTCGCGCTCAACGCCGCCGACGCGGTGCAGCGGCTGAGCGCCGAGATCGCGGGAGCGCTGCCGGGAATCCCGGCGGAGGCCGCGACGCAGCCCTCGCCCGAGGAGGCGACGCGCCGGGACATCGTGGCCGCCCTCCAAGAGAATCGCTGGGGAGATGCCGCCGATCTGCTGTTACGCCTGGCGGTGCCCGGGGCGGAGGAGGATCGCATGCGCCTGCTCTGTGCCTTCCGCCTGGGCGAGA
>JAGWST010000460.1 GCA_028869325.1 bacterium
CCGCCGTGGTCCCGCCCGTGGGTGAGCAGGGCGTCAGCCACGCCTTGCGCGTCTACGCCTTGCCGTGAGCGGACGGCAGCGTCGGCGCCGCCTGCCCCTGCGCGCCAGGTTGAAGGCCGCTTCGCTGGTGCTCGCGGTCTTGCTGGCCGCCATCCTGTATGGCGGCTACCGGATGGTCGAGTGGCCCGGCTTTCACCTGCAACGCGTGATCGTCAGCGGCAATGCGCACGTCCCCTCCCAGCAGATCGTCGCCGCCGTGGGGGTACCGGCGAATCGCAATCTGTGGCTGGTGCCGCTGGGACCGGCGGCGGCGCGGGTGGAGGCGATCCCCTGGATCGATCGCGCGCGGCTCTCGCGCATCCCGCCGGCAACGCTGCGCGTACGCGTGAGCGAGCGTGCGCCGGCCGCCGTCGTGGCGCTTCCGGCGGCCGTGGACGACGCCTCCGGCTACGCTTTGGTCGACGCGGGAGGGCGCATTCTCGAGCGTGCCAACCGTCCCGCCTGGACGCAGCCCATCGTGCGCGGCATCGATCCGAAGAGCGCCGAGTTCCCGCGCATCATCGCCGATCTGCGGACGCTCTCGGCTGCGGGCGTCAGGGTGCGTGAGCTCGACGTCTTGCCGCTTGGCGAACTCGCCGCCGTGACGTATACTCGGCTTAGGCTCGATCTTGGCGACGACTCCGATCTCGCGCGCAAGGCAAGCCTGGTGAACCCCATCATCGCCCGCCTCGGGCGCCGCGTCGCTCGAGTCGCCGCGCTGGATCTCCGTGCACCGCGAACACCCGTCGTCGTCTATCGGTAACATGGCATCGATCGCATCCGTTCCCAAACCCGGGCGTCCGGCGGCCGCTCACCTTCGGATCTCCTGGCAGATCTCGCTGGCGCTCGTCGGCGTGGTCTTGGGCATCACCATCGCGATGCTCTTTCGCACGCAGGCCCGTCAGGGTTTTCCCCTTGCGCAGCAGAGCGCCGGCACGCTCGCCGCGCTCCTCAAACAACAAGACGACGTCAACACGCGGCTGCGCACCACCATCGAGGAGCAGCGCGCCGAGCTCGATCGCTACGAGCGGCAGGCCGCGCAGGGACGCTCGCTCTCGCACGTTGCCGCGGGTGAGCTGCGGCACTTCAAGGTCGCCGCGGGGCTGGTACCGATGCTGGGGCCGGGGCTGGTGGTGACGCTCAACGACTCGCCGAAGCCGCCGACCAGCCTTGCCGACGCCCAGTACAAGCTGGTCCACGACTACAACCTGCGCGAGATCGTCAACGAGCTGTGGGCATCGGGCGCCGAAGCCATCGCGATCAACGGACAGCGCTACGTCGCCTACACGCCGATCCGCTGCGTTGGGCCGGTGATCCTGGTGAATCAAGAGCGCCTCGCGCCGCCCTACCGCATCGTGGCGATCGGCCCGGCGCAGGCGATGGCCAGTGCCCTGCAGATGCCGGGTGGCGTCATCGACGCCATGGGACCGCAGATCGCCAGCGGCGTGCGTGCGCAGGTCGTCAGCGCGAAGCAGCTGCGCGTCCCGGCCAGCCCCGCGCTGCCCAGCTACCACTTCGCCAAGGCAGCCTCTTAAGAGATGCGTCTCGCGCTCAGTCTGCTGCTCCCCGCGCTCGGGATAGCCCTCGGCATCTGGCTCGGCTTTGCCGTCGTGCCCGGTCAGGTGCCGAACGCGGACGTCAAATATCTGGGCGTGGCGCTGCTGGCCGCGTTCGACTCCGCGCTGGGCGGGTTGCGCGCCGGTCTCGAAGACGCCTACGATCCGCTGGTATTCTTCTCGGGCTTTGTGACCAACACGGTCCTGGCCGCGCTCTTGACGTACATCGGCGACCGCCTCGGCGTGGAGCTCTACCTGGCGGCGGTGATCGCCTTTGGGGTGCGTATCTTCAACAACATCGCCATCATGCGGCGGATCATCATCGGTCGGATGCGCCAGCGGCACCTGGCCGGGAGCGACGGCTCCGGCTCGTAGCGGGCCGCCGCTAATCGTTGCGGCGCGAGCCGCTGGCGTTCCCGAAGAGCTGCAAGAGCGCCAGGAAGATGTTCACGAAGTCGAGGTAGATCGAAACTGCCAGCGTGACCGCCGTATCGTACGGGGCCGACGCGCGCACGCGCGCGAAATCGACCAGCGTGAGCCCCGCGAAGACGATCAGCGTCAGCCACGAGTACGTTGCGGGCTGGATGAAGTGGAAGAAGATCGAGGCGATGCCGATCACCACCAGCCCGATCAGCGCCGCGAAGGCGATGCCGGCGATGCGCCGGAAGTCGAACGTCGAGGTGTAGACGAGCGCGCCGAGCAATCCCATCCCCACGCCCGCGGTGAGCGCGGCTTGGCCCACTTGGCTCGCGCCGATCGTGGCGATGTAGTACTGGATGGTGGGCCCCAACCCGACGCCTTCGAGAAAGGCGAAGAGGTAGAAGAGGCCGAGCGAGAGGCCTTGGTTCGCCCGCGTGCCTTGGATGGCAAAGAGCAGCACGAAGCCCAGAATAAGAGAGCCCCAAGCGATCATGCGGCCCTGGGCGGGTAAGGCGTAGGCGGCGATCGCGGAGATGATCAGGGCTCCAGCCGTGATCACGAGGACCTGACCAAGCAGGGACCTGGTTCGAACGGCGGCGCCCGCAGTGGTGTCGTACATCATCGTCCCTTTCGATACCGGCTAGAAAGGGCTGGAGTTTCAGCGCCCGCGGCACCATTCCCGCCTGCCCTCTGCCCACAATATCTTGGGGCTGGGACTCCACCGTGGCCCTACATTTCGTGGTTTTCCACCGCTTTTCCACAAGGGAGTGGCCGCCTCGCGCAGGAATGAACCGCGAAATCACGACCAGGCACTGGCCGGCGAGGAGAGCGGACGCGCGGATGCCCAAACAGGAGACGATCGCCGGGCTCGACGTGGGGACCACCAAGACCTGCGCCGTCGTCGCGTCGGTCGGCCCCGAGGGGTTGGAGATCATCGGCGTCGGTGAGGCTCCCTCCAGCGGGATGCGCAAGGGCGTGGTGACCGACCTCGACCAGACCGTCAAGTCGATCGAGGCGGCCTGCGAGCGCGCGGAGCGCATGGCCGGCGTCAACATCACCGATGTCTACGTCGGCGTCACGGGCGAGCACGTCAAGAGCCGCAACAACCACGGCGTGGTCGCCGTCTCGGGCGAGGACCGTGAAGTGGAGCCGGCCGACGTTGCGCGCGTCGTCGAGGCATCGAAGATCATCGACGTCGACGCCAACCGGCAGATCTTGCACGCTCTGCCGCGCTCCTACGCGATCGACGGCCAGGACGGCGTGATGGATCCGGTCGGCATGGCCGGTCAACGCCTCGAGGTCGAGACGCACATCGTCACCGCCGGCACAACGTTTCTCGCCAACGTGCTCAAATGCGTCCACCGTGCGGGGCTGGAGACGCGCGGCATCGTCTTCGAGCCGCTGGCCAGCTGCGCGGCTACGCTGCTGCCGGAGGAGCGCCACGTCGGCGTGATCCTGCTGGACATCGGCGGCGGC
>JAGWST010000461.1 GCA_028869325.1 bacterium
GAGCGTGCTCTTCCTTGGGCGCCATATCAACTTCCCCACCGCGCTGGAGGGCGCGCTCAAACTGAAGGAGATCTCGTACATCCACGCCGAGGGCTACGCCGCCGGCGAGATGAAGCACGGCCCGATCGCGCTGCTGGATCGCCATACGCCGGTGGTCGGCGTGGTGACCGACGATCACGTGCGCGAGAAGATCCTCTCCAACGTCGCCGAGGCCAAGGCGCGCGAGGCCCCGATCATCTGCGTCGCCCACGCCGACGACCGTGACGTCGCCGAGATCGCCGACGAGGTGTTGCCGGTGCCGCGCGTCGAGCCGCTGCTCTCGCCGATCGTCAACGTGATCCCGCTCCAGCTCCTGGCCTATCACATCGCCGACTTCAAGGGCTGCGACGTAGACCAGCCGCGCAATCTCGCCAAGACGGTCACCGTGGAATGACGCGACGATCCGATGAGCGCGCGCGCGATCAACTGCGGCCTCTGACCATCGAGACGGGCGTGCTGCCCCACGCCGAGGGGAGCGCGCTGATCACGCTTGGCGGCACCAAGGTCCTCTGCGCCGCGACGATCGAGACCGAAGTGCCGCGCTGGATGCGCGGGCGCGGGACAGGCTGGGTGACGGCGGAGTATGCCATGCTGCCGCGCGCGACGCAGGAGCGCACGGCGCGCGAATCCGTACGCGGCCACGTTGGGGGACGGACGCACGAGATCCAGCGCCTCATCGGGCGCTCGCTGCGCGCCGTCACCGAGATGGCCAAGCTGGGCGAGCGCAACATCATCCTGGATTGCGACGTGATCCAAGCCGACGGCGGGACGCGCACGGCCTCGATCACCGGCGCCTACGTCGCCTTGGCGCAGGCGCTGCAGGGACTGCGCGTTCAGGGCTTGCTGCGCCAGTGGCCGTTGTCGCGCATGGTTGCCGCCGTCAGCGTCGGTTTCGTCGGCGGCTGGCCGCTGCTGGACCTGGCGTATGAGGAAGATAGCCGGGCGGAGACGGACATGAACGTGGTGATGACGGACGCCGGCACGTTCGTCGAGATCCAAGGGACGGCGGAGGCGGCGCCATTCAGCCGGGCCGATCTCGAAAAATTGCTCGCACTGGCCGAGCAGGGAATCCGGAGCATGTTCGCGGAGCAGCGTCGGGTGCTCGAGCCACTGGGAGTTACGTTACCCGCCGCCGTCTCCGCATGATGCCGATCGCCGTCGACCTCGCCGCGCTTCTCCGGCAGATCGGCGCCTACCGCATCGGCGACCGGGCCTTGCGCGCCGCCCTCGAGCGGGTACAGGCGTCTCTGGATCGCGGCGAGAGCCCGTCGCAGCGCGACCTCGACGCCTTCGTGCGCGAGGCTCGCCGCTACTTCGAGGCCTTGGAGCGTGAGTCGCGCGCACAGATCAAAGATCTCGACCGGCGCCTGGACGACCTCTTCCAGCAGCAATACAACCTCCAGGCTGAGCGCGGCGTCGCACACCGCAGATTGCTGGGCGCCGGGGAGACGCTCGCCATGCTCGTGCAGGTCGAGCGCAGGGAGCGATGAGGTCGCTTGAGGCCAAGCCCCTCGAAGCGATCGGCAACGCAACGCTGCGCATTCTGGAGTACGCGGGGGGCTTGGCGGCGCTGGCCGCCGACTCGGCCGCACTGATCCTGCGGCTGCGCGTGCGCGTCTTGGAGACGGTCAACCAAGCCTACTTGCTCGGCACGCAGAGTGCCATCATCGTCTTGCTCACCTCGCTCTTCACCGGCATGGTGATCTCGCTGGAGGCCGCCGAGCAGGCCGTGCAGTACGGCTTCGCCCAGGTGGTTGGCGGCGGCGTGGCCTACACGACGGCGCGCGAGCTGGGACCGATGCTCACCGGCGTCGTGGTGGCCGGGCGCGCCGGCGCCGCCATCGCCGCCGAGCTGGGCTCGATGGTCGTCACCGAGCAAGTCGAGGCGCTCGAAGCGTTGGGCCTCTCGCCGACCCGCATGCTGGTGGTGCCGCGCTTGCTAGGGCTGCTGCTGACGCTGCCCATCCTCACCATCATGGCCGACGTCATCTCCGTGACCGGCGGCATGTGGGTCGCGCAGCTCGTCGCGAACATCAGCCGGCAGGAGTTCATCACCTCGATTCATCAGGCGATCACCATGACCGACGTCGCCAAGGGGCTCTTCAAGACACTCTTCTTCGCCGTCATCATCGTCCTGGTGGGATGCTATCAAGGGCTGACCACGCGCGGCGGCGCCGCCGGCGTCGGGAAGGCCACGACCTTCAGCGTCGTGCTCTCGATCATCTTGATCTTCATCTCCAACTTCACGCTGAGCTACCTGCTCTTCCGATGACCCACGGCGATCCCATCGTCACCATCCACGACGTCGAGCTCTCCTTCGGGGAGAAGATCGTGCTGGAGGGACTCTCGCTGACCGTGCCGGCCGGGCAGATCACCTGCATCATCGGGCTCTCCGGGTCGGGCAAGAGCACGACGTTACGTCTGATCAACGGCCTGCGCATGCCGCAGAAGGGACGCGTCTTCGTCAAGGGCAGCGATCTGCTGCTCATGTCCCACAACGAGCTGATCGAGCTGCGTAAGTCGATCGGCTTCGCCTTTCAATTCGCGGCGCTCTTCGACTCGCTGACGATCGCCGACAACGTGGCGCTCC
>JAGWST010000462.1 GCA_028869325.1 bacterium
CAGCAGACCGGTATTGGCGGCCGAGAGAAGGAAGGTCGTGAGGGCGAAGCCGGCGAGCCCAAGACCCGCGGGGTTGGCCAGCTTGGGTGCAGGTGCGGAACTTCCCATAATGCGGCAAATCCTCCAAGACAAACGTTGCGATGAGGTGTTGAACCAGGCAACTAGGCTGGAGTACCGGGGGATGACGTTCTGGCCGGGCCCGGTTCTTTCCCCCGGTAAGGCCACCTGGACATCGAGGTATTCGCCGCCGGGCGGTGGAACCGATAAGGCCCACGGTTTTCCCGCCGGGCGAAATCCGTGTCCGCACCTTGTTTCCCCTCGTAAACGGCAATCGGAGGCTCTACATGCTCGAGCAACAGGCCATCGAGGCGCTCTTTGCGGAGAACCGGACGTTCCCCCCGTCGCCGGACTTCAAGAGGCAGGCACAGTGGAACGATCCAAAGACCTACGAAGCGGCCAATAGAGACCCAGACGCATTTTGGGCGTCCCAGGCCGAGCGTCTCGACTGGTTCCAGAAGTGGCACACGGTACTCCAATGGGACGAGAAGACGAAGATCGCTCGCTGGTTCGACGGCGGCAAGCTCAACGTCAGCTACAACTGCCTGGACCGCCACGTCAAGAACGGTCATGCCAAACAGGTGGCGTACCATTGGGAGGGCGAGCCCGGCGATACCAGGACGCTCACCTACGAAGATCTCCTCAAGGAGACCTCACGCCTCGCCAACGGCCTCAAGTCGCTGGGCGTCAAAAAGGGTGACCGCGTCGCCGTCTACTTGGGCATGGTTCCCGAGCTGCCGATCGCGTTGCTCGCGTGCTCGCGCATCGGTGCGATCCACTCAGTCGTCTTCGGCGGCTTCTCGGCCGACAGTCTGCGCGACCGCATCATCGACGGCGAGTGCAAGCTCCTCATCACGCAGGACCAGGGCTGGCGGCGCGGCGGCAAGATCGCACTGAAGCAGATCGCCGACGAGGCCGTCAAGGATACTCCCAGCATCGAGAAGGTCGTCGTGCTCAAGCGCATCGGCGATCCGGTCGAGATGAAGAGCGGCCGCGACGTTTGGTACCACGATTTGGTGGGCAAGCAGAGCGACCAGTGCCCCGCTGAGCAGATGGATGCGGAGGACGTCCTCTACATCCTCTATTCCAGCGGCACCACGGCCAAGCCCAAGGGCATCGTGCACACGACGGGCGGCTACCTCACCGGCGTGACCTCGACGCACAAGTATGTCTTCGACCTTCAAGAGGACAAGGACGTCTTCTGGTGCACGGCCGACATCGGGTGGGTCACCGGTCACTCGTACATCGTCTACGGTCCGCTTGCCAATCGCGCCACCAGCGTGATCTACGAAGGGACGCCGGATTTTCCCGACAAGGACCGCTTCTGGGCGCTGATCGAGAAGTACAAGATCACCATCTGCTACACGGCGCCTACCGCCATCCGCACGTTCATGAAGTGGGGGACGGAGTATCCCGCGAAGCACGATCTGAAGTCGTTGCGGCTGATCGGGACGGTCGGTGAACCGATCAATCCCGAGGCCTGGATCTGGTACAACAAGCACATCGGCAACGAGCGTTGCCCGGTCGTCGATACCTGGTGGCAGACGGAGACCGGCATGATCTTGGTGACGCCATTGCCGGGTATCACGGCGACGAAGCCGGGTTCGGCGTGCACGCCCTACCCCGGCGTCTTCGCCGACGTCGTCAACGAGAGCGGCGAGCCGGTGCCGCTGGGCGGCGGCGGCTACATCGTGATCACGCGTCCCTGGCCGGCGATGCTGCGCACGCTCTGGGGCGATCACGAGCGCTACCTCCAGACCTACTGGCGCCGCTACGAGAAGCAGGGCTACTACTTCCCTGCCGACGGCTCTAAGCGCGACGAGCAGGGCTACTACTGGCTGCTCGGCCGCGTCGACGATGTGATGAACGTCAGCGGTCACCGCATCTCCACCACGGAGGTGGAGAGCGCCTTCGTCGATCATCCCAAGGTCGCCGAGGCCGCCGTGGTCTCGAAGAAGGACCCCATCACCGGGGAGGCCATCGCAGCCTTCGTCACGCTCAAGGGCGGCGGCATCGGCTCACCGGACGAGGCCGACCTGCTGCGCAAGCACGTGGCATCCAAGATCGGGGCCTTCGCGCGGCCGAAGTACATCACGTTCACGCCGGATCTGCCCAAGACGCGCAGCGGCAAGATCATGCGTCGACTCTTGCGTGACGTCATGGAAGAGCGGCCGTTGGGCGATACCACCACGCTGGCCGATGCTACCGTCGTGAAGCACATCGCGGAGATGGCGAAGACGTCCTCCAAGGCGGAGGAGTAGAGTTCCCAGAGAGCACCTCACCGAGGCATAGAGAGGGGCGGGCAACCCGCCCCTCTCTCCGTGCTTGACCCTCGCGATGCGCGCATGGTACCCTCTCGTTAGCAGTCTGCGAAAGTGAGTGCCAAGAGGATCGTGCCGGAGCCACAGCCGCGCGGGCCTGAGCTGGACAAGCGCAAGGCCTACATCCTGACCACCGTGGTGTACGAGTACATCGCGACGGCGGAGCCGGTCGGCTCGGCGACCCTCACGCACAAGTACAACCTGGGCGTCAGCTCGGCGACCATCCGTAATGAGATGGCCGAGCTGGAGGCGCGCGGATACCTGGTTCAGCCCCACACCTCCGCTGGACGCATCCCCTCCGATACGGGCTATCGCACCTACGTCGACCGCTTGATGCCGCCCGAGACGCTCACCCCGGAGGAGAACGAGCACGTCCGTGTGGAGTTCGCCAAGGCCGGCCGTGCGCTCGACGAGATCATCGAGCAGACGACCAAGCTGCTGGCGCAGCTCTCGCAGAATCTCGCCGTGGTGGTAGCGCCCAGCCGCGATACCCAGACGTTCCGCCACCTTCAGCTGATCTGGCTGGCCGAGCGCTCGATCTTGATGGTGGTGGTGACCACGGCCGGCGTGGCCGAGCAGCACGTCATCGAGCCGGAGACCTCGGTCGACCCCGACGATCTGACGCGCTACTCCAACGCGCTGAACAAGCGCCTCTCGGGCAAGTTGCTCCCGGAGCTGGACTACGAGGCCGTCGAGGCGGCACTCTTCGACATCAGGCCGCACGTTCAACCCTCCGTCATCGACGGCGTCGCGCGGGGCTTGGCCGCCACGCGCCGCCCCGAAGAGCGGCGCATCCTCTTCGGGGGCGCGCATCACCTGCTCGACCAGCCGGAGTTTCGCGATCTCAAGAAGCTGCGCTCGATCCTGGATCTGGTCGAGGAGCAGCGGACGCTCTATCAGGTCATTCTCGACTCCATCGAGAAGGGAGATGCGCCCACGGTGCGTATCGGCGGAGAGCTGGAGCTGGATGACATGAGCGAGTGCAGCCTGGTCACCATTCCGTATCGCATGGGCGACCGCTCGATGGGCGTTTTGGCCGTGCTCGGAGCGCGGCGTATGCCGTATGGCCGCATGATGGCGCTCGTCTCCGCGACGGCCGGCAACCTGAGCCAACACCTTACCGACGTCGCGCTGCCATAGGCGGCGCGAGAGACCCAGAGGCAGTACACAACAGTGCCGACCCGCGACTACTATGAAGTGCTCGGCGTGCCGCGCGGCACGTCGGAGAGTGAGATCAAGCGCGCCTATCGTCAGTTGGCGCGCAAGCACCACCCCGACGTGGCCGAAGACAAGGCGCACGCCAGCGAGTTCTTTAAAGAGATCAACGAGGCTTACGAGGTCCTCTCCGATCCCGGCAAGCGAGAGCAGTACGACCGCTTCGGCACGGTCGGCAACGGCGCCGGCGCCTCCGGCTTCGGCGGTTTCGGCGACTTCGGCCCCTTCGCGGGCGAGGGCTTCGGCGAGATCTTCGATATGTTCTTCGGCGGCGGGCGCACGCAGAGCCGGCAGCGCGGCGGGCCGCAGCGCGGCAGCGATCTGCGCTACGATCTGGAGATCACCCTCGAGGAGGCGTACACCGGCGTCGACCGCGAGATCACGTTCTCGCACCTCGCGCAGTGCGCCACCTGCGACGGCAGCGGGGCCGCTCCGGGCACCAAGCCGCAGACCTGTCTGCAGTGCGGCGGCACGGGACAGTTGCGTCAGGTGCGCTCCACGCCGCTCGGCCAATTCGTGACCGCCACCACCTGCAGCCGTTGCGGCGGCGAGGGGCGCATCACGCCCGACCCCTGCCCAACGTGTCACGGACGCGGGCGCACGGAGCAGGAGCGCGTGCTATCGGTGCATATTCCGGCCGGCGTCGACGGAGGCTCCCGCATTCGTATCGGCGGCAGCGGCGAGGCCGGCGTGCGCGGCGGGCCGTCCGGCGACCTCTACGTCTATCTCAGCGTCGCCGAGCACGAGCTCTTCAAACGGGACGGGCTCGACCTCTCGCTGGCCATGCCGATCTCCTTCTCCCAAGCGGCGCTGGGCAGCGAGGTCTCGATTCCCACCTTGTCCGACGAGCCGGCTTCGCTGCGCGTTCCGGCCGGCACGCAGACGGGCACCATCTTTCGCGTGCGCGGCAAGGGCATGCCCAGCGTGCGCGGCGGCGGCCACGGCGATCTGCTGGTACGCGTCAACGTGGCGGTGCCGCGCAAGTTGACAAAGCACCAGCGCGAGCTGCTCGAAGAGTTCGCGCGGGCCGGCGGCGATCAGCTCGAGGAGGAGAAGAGCTTCTTCGAGCGCGTGAAGGACGCGTTCGGCGTCGAGTGAGCCCCTGGATCGAGGTGACCGTGCGCACGGCCTCACCCGCCGAGCTCGCGATCGCCGAGGCGCTGGCGTCGGCGCACGCCCGGCGTGGGACCGCCATCGACGAGGCCGCCTCCGCGCTGCGCGCCTGGTTCGCAGAGGAGGAACGGCGCGCCGTCGAGGCGTTGCGCGCCGCACTGCGCGCGCAGCTTCCCCAAGCGGCGGTGGAGCTGCAGACGATCGCCGAGAGCGCCTGGGGCGAGACCTGGCGCGAGCACTTTCGCACGCAACGCATCGGCCGGATCGCCGTCGTGCCGCCGTGGGAGCGGGCCGGCTATCGCGACCAGGCGCGTGTCGTGGTGGAGATCGATCCCGGCCAAGCCTTCGGAACGGGCCTCCATCCCACCACACGTCGCTGCCTACTCGCCCTGCAAACCTTGACGTTGGAGGGATGCTCGCTCACCGACGTGGGCACCGGGTCGGGGATCTTGGCGATCGCCGCCGCACGGCTGGGCGCCGCACCCGTCTACGCCTGCGACGTCGATCCGGTGGCCGTGCGCGCGGCCCGTGAGAACGTGCGGCGCAACGGCCTCGAAACCGCGGTGCGCGTCGCTGCGTGCGGTGAGGATCTGGGCGACGTTCCGGCCGCGGACGTGGTGGTGGCCAATCTCACGGCTGCGATCATCGCCCCGCTGGCCGCGCGGCTGCGCGCGCTGCTGCGCGAGGGCGGCCTGCTGCTGCTGGCAGGCGTGGTGCGGGAGCGCGAGGCGCTGGTGAGCGACGCGCTCGCGGCATCCACGCTGCGCGTGGTCGATCGCCAGACCGATGGTGAGTGGGTGACGCTGACGGCGTGCGCCGAACGCACGACGCCGTGAGACGCTTCTTCGTCGAGGGCTCCTCTGCCCTGGGGGAGTGCGTGGCGCTGACGGGCGGCGACGCGCACAAGTTGGTCGACGTGCTGCGCGCCGCCCCCGGAGATCGGCTGGAGATCCTCGACGGCCGCAGCCGCCGCTTCGCGGGCGTGGTGCGCCAGGCGTCGCGCGAGCGAGTTTTGGTGGAGTTGGTGGAGGAGCTCGCGGCGGCTGACCGCGAGTCGACGCTGGCCGTCACGCTGGTGCAGGGCATCCCCAAAGGCCAGAAGATGGACTTCGTCGTGGAGAAGGCCGTCGAGCTGGGCGTGGCGCGGATCATCCCGTTGCTGACGGAGCGGAGCGTGGCCAGGGCCGAGGGCCGCAAGGTGGAGCGTTGGCGGCGGCTGGCCAAGGCCGCGGCCACGCAGTCGGGTCGCACGCGGATTCCCCCGCTCTCCGAGCCGATGACGCTCGATCGCGTGCTCGCGCTGGGTAGCGAGCACGACGCTGTGATTATGCCATGGGAGCTGGCCGAGCCCCGGCCGCTGGCGGACCGGCTGGCCGAGATTCCCTCGGCACGGCGCCTGCTGGCGCTGATCGGACCCGAGGGCGGCTTCTCGCAGCGCGAGGCGGAGCAGGCGCATGCGGCCGGCGCGCTGCTGATATCTCTGGGCCCACGTATCCTGCGCACGGAGACCGCCGGCGTCGTCTTGATCGCGGCGCTCCTCGCGCTCCGCCGCGAGCTCTAACAACCTGCTAAGCGAACGGGGATTTCGCGCTGCGGCCGCCGTATCTACGGGGATGCGCGGCAGCAACCCACCCCGGCAATCGAGGCAGGCTGTTTGAAGTTCTCCGTCGTCGTTCCCACGTACAACGAGTCCGCGGGCATCGAGAAGTTGGTTCGCCGGCTCACGGAGGTCTTCCAGAGCGCCCGCCGCGACGGTGAGATCGTCGTCGTCGACGACAACTCACCCGATGGAACGGGGGCGATCGTCGATGGTTTGGAGCGCGAGGGACTGCCGGTCCGCTGCCTGCACCGCCCCGGCAAGATGGGCCTCTCCAGCGGCGTCATCGACGGTTGGAAGTTCGCGCGTCCGGAGTCGGAGATCGTCGGCGCGATGGATGCCGACTTCAGCCACGACGAGAGAGTGATCCCCGCGATGATCGCCGCCATCGCCACGGGTGGGTACGATCTGGCCATCGGCAGCCGCTACGTGCGCGGCGGCGGCATCGAGAACTGGCCATGGAGGCGCAAGATCACCAGCTTGGTCGCCTGTTGGATGGCACGCCCGCTGACGCCGGTGAGAGATATCACCAGCGGCTTCTTCATGGTACGGCGCAGCGCGCTGGACGGCGTCGAGCTGGATCCGATCGGTTTCAAGATCGGCCTCGAGGTCGTGATGAAGGCGAAGTACCAACGCTACATCGAGCTGCCCTACGTCTTCGTCGACCGCGTCGCCGGTGAGTCGAAACTCAACTCCAAAGAGATCGTCAACTACTTGAAGCAATTGGGCAAGATGTACCGGGCGAGGCTCGCGCGCTGATGCCGTCCGTCGGCGACTGGATGCGCGGCCGCAAGCGCCAGGAGCAGCGGGGTGAGCCCGGCCTTTGGGTGAAATGCCCCGGCTGCGGCGAGATGCTCTACCGCAAGGACCTGGAGTTGAATCTGATGGTCTGCATGAAGTGCAGCCACCACTTTCGCATGCCCGCCGTGGATCGGATCGCCTCGCTCATCGACGGCGAGTTCGCCGAGATCGCCGCCGATTTGACGCCTGGCGACCCCTTGGGCTGGGCCGACGTCAAGACCTATCCGCAGAAGCTCGCCGCCGATCGCGAGAAGGCCGGCGTGATCGAGGCGGTGCTGGCCGGCTTCGGCGCCATCGGTGGCATCGACGTCGGCCTGGCGGTGATGGATTTCTTCTTCCGCGGCGGAACGATGGGCGCCGTCGTAGGCGAGAAGATCGCGATGCTCTTCGAGGAGTGCGCACTGCGCGGCGTACCCGCCGTCGTCTTCACCGCCTCCGGTGGGGCGCGCATGGAAGAGGGCTTGATCGCGCTGATGCAGATGGCCAAGACCTCGGCTGCCCTCACCAAGCTGCAGGACGCGCGCCTGCCGTACATCTGCGTCCTGACGGATCCCACCACCGGCGGCGTCTCCGCCAGCTTCGCCTTCCTCGGCGACGTGATCCTCGCCGAGCCCAACGCGGTGATCGGCTTTGCCGGCCCACGCGTCATCGAGCAGTCCACGCGCGAGAAGCTGCCCAAGGGCACCAACTCGTCTGAGTTTGTGCTCCAGCACGGCATGCTCGACGCCATCGTGCCGCGCCGCGCGCTGCGCCCAGCTCTGGCACGCCTGCTGCGCCTGTACGCTGGCGCCAGAGAGGCCCACGACTGAAAACTCGCTCCGTGTGCTGGGAAGAAACGGCGCGCCGGCAAGCCCCCGATGGGGGACCCCGGCTATAGCGCCCAGCGGAGGTATCTCACATGGCGTACGATCTCGATTTCGAGCGCCCCCTCGCCGACATAGATAAGAAGCTGGCCGGGCTGCTGCAGAAGCGCGGCGACAAACAGAAACCCGAGGAGCGCAGGCAGATCGAGGAGCTGGAGCGTCAGCTTGAGGAGAAGACGCGCGCCATCTACGACGGCCTGACCCCCTGGCAGAAGGTGCAGGTCGCCCGCCATC
>JAGWST010000463.1 GCA_028869325.1 bacterium
AAACGCTGGTGGAAGCCCTTGGCGACATTCACTGCCTCTTGGCCGGTCATGGCGTCGGCGACCAGGAGGATCTCCGTCGGCCTGACCGCCGCCTTGATGCGCTCGAGCTCCTGCATCAGGGGCTCGTCGATCTGCAGGCGCCCAGCCGTATCGATGATCACCGTGGGTATTCCCAGCGTCCGCGCGCGTTCCACGCCGTTGCGCGCGATCTCCACCGGATCGCCGGCCCCTTGGTCGTAAACGGGGAGGTCGATCTGCGTGCCGATCGTCTTGAGCTGGTCGATGGCCGCCGGGCGGTAGACGTCGGCCGCGACGAGCAGCGTGCGACGCCCCTGTTCCTTCAAGCGCAGCGCCAGCTTGCCGGCGTGGGTGGTCTTGCCGGAGCCCTGAAGGCCAACCAGCATGAAGACCGTCGGCGGCGCGCTGGCAAACTGCAGGCGGCTCTGCTCGCCGCCCATCAGCGCCACCAACTCCCCGTGGACGATCTTCACCACGGATTGCGCCGGGGTGAGCGACTCCAGCACCGCCGCGCCGACCGCCTTCTCGCGGACCCGCGCGACGAACTCCTTGGTCACCGCCAGGCTCACGTCGGCCTCGAGCAAAGCGACGCGGACCTCGCGAAGGACCTCCGCGACGTCCGCTTCGTTCAGCTTGCCACGGCTGGAGAGCCGTTCGAAGATCGCCCCAAGGCGAGTTGAGAGAGACTCGAACACGAGAAGCTCTTAGGCCTCGGCCAACTCCTCGATGCGCTTGACGGCATCGCCGACGGTCTTGATCTTCTCGGCTTCCTCGTCGGGGATGTCGATGTTGAACTCGGTCTCGAACGCCATGACCAGCTCCACTTGATCGAGCGAGTCGGCGCCGAGGTCGTCGGTGATGGAGGCCTCGGGGGTCACTTCGTCTTCGTCGACGCCCAGCTGCTCGACGATGATCTTCTTCACCTTATCGAAGGTCGACATGCTTCTCCTACGTTTTCGCCTCGGGCAACGTCGGCCCGAGGTTCCCTTGTGTTGTTGAGCGAGTCGTCCATCCCTGCGTCGGGATGGCTACATATGGATCCCGCCGTCCACGGTAAGGACCTGACCGGTCACATACCGGGCGGCATCTGAACAGAGGAACCTCACCACCCCGGCCACGTCTTCGGGTGTTCCGAACCGGCGTAACGGGATGGCTGAGAGGTAGCTCTCCTTCACGGAATCGGGTAAGGCGGTCGTCATCGAGGTTGCGATGAACCCCGGAGCGACGGCGTTGACTCTTATCTCCCTCGAACCCAATTCCTTC
>JAGWST010000464.1 GCA_028869325.1 bacterium
CGCGGATCCACGCGGCCTCCCTCCACGCCGCTTATGCGGCCATCTCCTTGAGGTCGGGCGGCCGGATCAGCGGCGCCTTCGTGGCAGCCTGCACCTCATCGAATGAGAGGCCGGGTGCGATCTCTCTGATCACCAGCCCCTCCTTCGCCACCTCGAAGAATCCCATCTCGGTGATCACCGCGTCGACGACGCCCGCGCCGGTGAGCGGCAGCGTGCACCGCTCGAGGATCTTTGGGCTGCCGTCCTTGGCCACGTGCTCCATCGTGACGATGAGCTTCTTGGCACCGGCAACCAGGTCCATCGCGCCGCCCATGCCCTTGATCATCTTGCCGGGGATCATCCAATTGGCGAGATCCCCGTTCTGCGCCACTTCCATCGCGCCAAGAATGGAGAGGTCGATGTGGCCGCCCCGGATCATGGCGAAGGAGTCGGAGCTCGAGAAGAACGCGGTCCCCTTGATCTCGGTGACGGTCTCTTTGCCCGCATTGATGAGATCGGGATCCGCCTGCCCCTCCAGCGGGTAGGGGCCGATGCCCAGCATGCCGTTCTCGCTTTGGAAGATGACCTCCATCCCCGGCGGGACGAAGTTGGCCACCATCGTGGGCACACCGATGCCCAAATTCACATAGAACCCGTCGCGAAGCTCCTTGGCCGCGCGCCGCACGATCAACTCACGCTTATCTCCGCCCATTATTCCCTCTCACTCCGCTTCGCTCCGTTCGTGGGGCCCCATCACTTTGAAGATTCCGGCGCACTCGCGCCGGGTTGCACCACTCCGCTTCGCTCCGTTCGTGGGAGCCCCGTTACGCCTTGCGAGTGGTCACGCGCTCGATGCGCTTTGCGGCCTTGCCGACGATGATCCGATTGACGTAGACGCTAGGCGTGTGGATCAGATCGGGCTCGAGCTCGCCCGGCTCCACGAGCTCCTCGACCTCGGCGATGGTGATCTTACCGCACGTCGCGACCATCGGATTGAAGTTACGCGCCGTCTTGCGATAGACCAGGTTGCCGAAGCGATCGCCCTTCCATGCGTGCACGAAGGCGAAGTCGGTCGTGATGCCGCGCTCCATCACGTACATGCGGCCGTCGAACTCGCGCGTCTCCTTGCCCTCGGCGATGACCGTGCCAAAGCCGGTGGGCGTGAAGAACGCCGGGATGCCGGCGCCTCCCGCGCGCAGGCGCTCAGCCAGCGTGCCCTGCGGGTTGAACTCGAGATCGAGCCTCCCCTCCAGCGCGAGCCGCTCGAAGTACTTGTTCTCGCCGACGTAACTGGAGACCATCTTCTTCACCTGGCCCGCCTCCAGCATCAAGCCGATTCCCCAACCGTCCACGCCGGCGTTGTTCGAGACGACCGTGTGGTTCTTCGTCCCCTTGCGCACGACGGCTTCGAGGACGTCCTGCGGAATGCCGCAGAGCCCAAAGCCGCCTACGGCGATCGTGGCGCCGTCGAAGAGATCCTGCACCGCCTCGTCGGCGCTTTCCAGCACTTTCTTCATGGGCGGGGTATTTGCAGGCCCCCGCTCAGCAGCCTGCCGGGCGCCAGGGGCGTCTTCCGGGGCTCGCGAAGCCCGTCCCGCCTACGACCAGCATCCGCGCCTTGCAGGAGCATGCCGAACCATGACCACCAGCGCCGCACCCATCTCGTTGCTCGAACCGCAAAGCGACGAAGAGGCCATGATGCTCGACATCGTCCGCAAGATCGTGGCCGAGAAGGTCGCTCCGCGCGCCGCGGAGATCGATCAGAAGGCCGAGTACCCGGAGGACATCAAGCAGATCTTCGCCGAGAACGACCTGCTGGGCATCCCGATTCCCGGCGACTACGGCGGCCTGGGCGGCAGCTTTCTCACCTACGTGAAGGTCGTGGAGGAGATCGCGAAAGCGTGCGCCTCCAGCTCCCTGATCGTAGCCGTGCAAGAGCTGGGCATGCTCCCCGTGATGATCGGCGGCAGCGAGCAACAGAAGAAAGCGTGGCTACCGAAGTTTGCCTCCGGGGAGTGGATCGCCGCCTATGCGCTTACCGAGCCCGGCAGCGGCTCCGACGCCGCCGGCTCGATGCGCATGCGCGCGGAGCGAGTCGACGGCGGCTACACGCTCAACGGCACGAAGATCTTCATCACGCACGGCAACGTCGCCGACGCGATCGCCTTCTTCGCGGTGACCGATCCCACCAAAGGACCCAACGGGATCACGGCCTTCCTCGTCGAGCGCACGTTCAAGGGCTTCAAGGTCGGCAAGCGCGAGCACAAGATGGGGATCAAGGGCTCGCCGACGGTGGAGCTCATCCTCGAAGACTGCTTCGTCCCCGACTCGCATCGCATCGGCGCGGAGGGCGAGGGATTCAAGATCGCGATGAAGGTCCTGGACAAGTCACGCCCCGGCGTCGCCGCGCAGGCGTTGGGAATCGCCGAGGGTGCGCTCACCTTTGCCACCAACTACGCCAAAGAGCGCATGGCCTTCGGCAAGCCGATCTCGCAGCAGCAAGGCCTGCAGTTCATGCTCGCCGATATGCGGCTCGAGGTGGAGTGCGCGCGCTTGATGCTCTACGAGGCCGCGCGCAAGTGCGACGAGGGTGCCGCCGACATCACCTACTGGTCGGCGATGGCCAAGTTGAAGTGCGGCGACGTGGCGATGAGCGTGACCACGGACGCGGTGCAGATTCTCGGCGGCTACGGCTACATGAGCGAGTATCCCCTGGAGCGCATGATGCGCGACGCGAAGATCACGCAGATCTATGAGGGCACGCAGCAGATCCAGCGGCTGGTCATCGCGCGGAATCTGGTCGGCAAGTGGAAGCCCGCGGCAAACGGCAGCAGGTAGCCCACCGCGGCGCGGCGGGCATCAGGGGCCGGAGGGGAACTCCCGGCCCCTGGTCTTTCGTTACGACGGCGAGCACGGCAGGGGGTGCCACGGGTCCGTTGAATCGACGGGGTCTGGAGCGTGCCTCTCTCTAAAGCGGCTCGCCCGGTTTCATACGATTACGTATTAAGGAGGTGATTCCATGAAGAAGATGTTCGCCGCCCTCGTCGCGGCTGCGTTCCTGAGCACGGGCGCCGCGTTCGCGGCCACCGCGCCTGCGACCGCCGCCAGCGCCAAGACCGTCGCGGCCGCCTCGGCGAAGAAGTCGACCCACAAGAGCGACAAGAGCAAGAAGTCCTCGAAGTCGACCAAGTCGACCAAGTCGACCAAGTCGACCAAGAGCGCGAAGAGCGCCAAGAAGGCCAAGTAGTTCCGGCCCACGTCATACCGACATCATCACAGCCGGTCGCCCTGCGGCCGGCTCTTTTTTGCCGGGGAAGAGTCGCCGCCGGCGGGGGTGAAGCACGCGGCATGCCCCAGGAGCCGCTGAACCCCAATCCCATCGTCGATCTCGCCATGCGCATGCGGGCCCGCCGCGGCCTGGAGCAGGCCGTCGAAGAGTCGGCACAGCAGGTTGCGCCCGGTCGAGGCGTGGCTCTCGAGGAGCGCCTGCGCGCCTTTGCCGACGGCCTCGCCGGCGGCATCAGGAAATTGAACGCCATCCTGGGCCAGAAGAACGGCGTGACGCTGGTACGGCTGGAGCGTCCATTTCGCGTCACGCTGCGCTTTCGCGAGAAGCGCGTAAGCCTCAAGCCGCTCGACGATGGCCAGCACGTGCGCCTCACGGGTTCCGGCTGGGAGGGCGAGTACGGCTTCGAGCCTTCTACGAACGCCCTCTTCCCGAGGGCTTGGTTCGAGCCGCCTTCTTCCGCCCCGGCCGCGCGGGACCAGGAGCCGCTGACGCCTTCTTCGATGCTGCGAGAGCTGACCCGCGAGGCGATGCTGCCGCCGCCTCCGCCCCCGGAGATCGGCCCGCTGCCGTTCTAGTGGCTCCGCGAGTCCGGAGCCTCGCGACCACGGGCGCCGTGGGGCAGAGGGCGGCCACGGGGCAACGCTCGCAGAGCGGTATCGGCGCCTTGCAGACCTGACGGCCGTGCAAGATCAGCCAGTGGTGCGCGTGACGCCACTCCTCGCGCGGCAGCAGCGCCGTGACGTCGTGCTCCACGTCGAGCGGCGTCTTGCCGGTGGTCAGACCCAGGCGATGGGCCACGCGAAAGACGTGCGTATCCACGGCGAAGGCCGCGTGCTCGAAGGCCACCGCCAAGACGACGCTGGCCGTCTTGCGCCCGACTCCGGGCAGCGACTCCAGCGCCGCGCGGTCGTCGGGAACCTCGCCGCCGTGCCGCTCGGCCAGCGCCTGCGCCGCCGCCACGATATTGCGGGCCTTGGCACGAAAGAAGCCGCACGATTTGATGATTCGCTCCACCTCGTCCAGAGGCGCCTTCGCCAGCGCCGCGGCGTCGGGATAGCGCGCGAAGAGCGCCGGCGTGGTCAGGTTGACGCGCGCATCGGTGCACTGCGCGCTCAGAGCCACCGCCACCAGCAGCTCGAACGCGTTGCGGTACTCCAGCGCCGTCACCGCCTGCGGATAGGCCTGCTCCAGGCCCGCCAAGATGCGCTTGCCGACGGCCGCGGGGACCCGCTTAGCCGGAAACGGGATACTCGCCATCGCCGCCTGCCTTGGCGCTCGCTTCGATAACCCCTTGCCCTGCCGCACTCGCCGCCGGTCCACGCCCCGGGAGAGGTAACCGCCGCCGCCAACGAACGAAGAGCGAACCATGCCCTTCTTCAAGCAGAGAGACCCGACCGTTCCGGCGGGCCAGACGGTCACGGATGGCTTCCCGATCCTCCACGTCGGCGATGTGCCGGCGTTCGATCCGGTGACATGGAGGCTGCGCTTCTTTGGCCTCTGCGATAACCCATACGAGCTGACGTGGGACGATCTGCGGGCACAGCCGGCCACGGAGTGGAACGGCGACATCCATTGCGTCACGCGCTGGTCCAAGAAGGATACGCATTGGAAGGGCGTCTCCTTCAAGAGCCTGATCGAGCGCGCGAAGCCGCGCGCCGGCGTCACTCACGTCGTACAGCACGCCGCCAACGAGTACACCACAAACCTGCCGCTTGCCGTCACGCTGGATGAGAGCTGCATGGTGGTCTACGAGTTCGACGGCAAGCCGATCGAGCCGATCCACGGCGGCCCCGTGCGCATGTTCGTTCCCAAGCGGTACTTTTGGAAGAGCGCGAAGTGGCTGACCGGCATCGAGTTTCTCGAAGGTGATCGCCCGGGATTCTGGGAGGTGCGTGGCTACCACAACGACGGCGATCCGTGGAAAGAAGAACGCTACGGGGATATGCCGGCATGGATGGCATGACGACGCGCACCGATGATATCCATCGCGTCATACGC
>JAGWST010000465.1 GCA_028869325.1 bacterium
CGAGGCGCAGCGCCGCTACCGTCAGCAAGCCGGCGGAAACTTCGACCAGTTCGACTTCGGCGGCGCCTCCCAAGGCGGCTCGGGTTTCTCGGACTTCTTCGAGGAGTTCTTCGGACGCATGGGCGGCGGGGGGCGGCGGCGCACCGGCGGATTCAACTTCGCGCAGAAGGGCCACGACCTTGAAACCGGCGTCGAGCTGACCCTTCAAGAGGCGTACGACGGCGGCGGGAAGCACGTCTCGCTGCAGATCGAGGACGTCTGTCCGCGCTGCGGCGGGACTGGGACCGAGCGCGGGCGCCTCTGCCCCAACTGCCACGGCACCGGGCGCGTGATCTCCATCCGCAAGTTCGAGGTCACCGTCCCGCGCGGCGTCCGCGACGGGCAGCGCATTCGTTTGGCCGGGCAGGGCGGGGCCGGTACCGGCGGCGGAGTGAACGGCGACCTCTACCTGGTGGTCCACATCGTGGACGACGGGCGCTTCGAGCGCCGCGGCGACGACCTGCAGGTCGAGCTTCCGGTCTCGATCTACGACCTGGTTCTTGGCGGCCACGTCAGCGTGCCCACGATGACCGGCGAGGTGACCATGACCCTTCCCGCCGGCACACAGAACGGCTCGCGCCTACGCCTACAGGGCAAGGGCATGCCCACGCGCAACGGCAAGTTTGGCGACGAGTTCGTCCGCGTCGTCGGCAAGCTCCCCACCAATCTCTCCAAGCGCGAGCTCGAGCTCTTCGAGGAGCTCGCGGCGCTACGCGACACCAAACGCTAAACGCACCGGCGTTTGGCGAGCGCTCGTCTCTTTTGCCGGGCCTATCCTGCTGACCGCGCGCCCGCCTCAGTTGGAGACCCCGCTCTCCGTCTTCGACGAGAGCGACTTTACCCCGAACGACGCCTTCTTCGTCCGCTGGCACCTCTCAGGCATCCCCGCGACCATCGACGGCAGGGCCTTTCGCGTCAAAGTGCACGGCATGGTCGCGCGCGAGCTCTCGCTCAGCGTCGACGATCTGCGCAAGAGCTACGAGCCTGTCGAGATCGCGGCCGTCTGCCAGTGCTCCGGCAACAGCCGCGGCTTCTTCGATCCACGTGTCCCGGGCGGCCAGTGGGCGAACGGAGCGATGGGCAACGCTCGCTGGCGCGGGGCGCGCTTGGCCGACATCCTCAAAAGCGCCGCCCCCAGTGCCGGCGCCGTGCAGGTGCGCTTCAACGGCCTGGAAGTACCGGTATCGCCGTCGACACCCGACTTCGTCAAGGCGCTCGACTTTGACGTCGCCATGCAGCCCGAGGTCATCATCGCCTATCAGATGAACGGCGCCGACCTCCCGCTGCTCAACGGTTTCCCCGTGCGCCTGGTCGTTCCGGGCTACTTTGCGACCTATTGGGTCAAGATGCTCAACGACGTGGAAGTCATCGGCGAGCCCGATCAGAACTTCTGGATGAAGACGGCCTACCGCATTCCCTCCGTGAGCAACGGATGCATCGCCCCGGGCCAGCAGACGCCCACCGAGCCGATCGGTAAGATGCGCGTGCGCTCGTTCATCACCAACCTCGCGAACGGCGCCCACGTCGCGCCGGGCAGCGTTCGCGTGCGGGGGATCGCCTTCGACGGCGGCAGCGGCATCGAGCGCGTCGCCTTCTCCAGCAACGGCGGCCAGAGCTGGACCCAGGCGCAATTGGGACGCGATGACGGGAGGTACAGCTTTCGCCGCTGGAGTGCCGCGTTCGGCGCGCGGCCGGGGCAGGCGTACCGCCTTGCCTCGCGGGCCGAGGCCGGGGACGGGTCCGTGCAGCCCGCCACGGCGTGCTGGAACCCCAGCGGCTACCTGCGCAACATCGTCGAGACCGTCACCGTCAACGCGAGCTAGAGGGGAGCGGAGCATGCGCTGGACCTCGATCGTCGGAGCCGCTTTGCTGGCCGCCGCCGGCGGTCTGGGCGCCTGGGGTGCGGCGGCCGGCGGCGCGCAGAGCGACCCCAACGTCACGGTCAGCGTCACCTATCCCCCCGAGCGCCAGATGTTCAAGGACGGCGAGGGCGCGGGCCTTGCGCGGGCCAACTGCCAGATCTGCCATTCGTCGGACTACGTCTATACGCAGCCTCCGTTGACGAAGGCGCAATGGGCGGCAGAGGTCACCAAGATGAAGCGCGTCTACGGCGCGAACATCCAGGACGGCGACGTCGACGCAATCGCTGCTTACTTGGTCACCCAGAACGGCAGAGAATAGGGCGTCTCCCGGAGGCCGGTCGGGAAACCTTCGCCGCCCGGCGAAGGTCTTACATCGCGATGATCGGCGGCTCCACTCCGATGCACCTGATGTGGTCGTCGCAGTTCGACCCGAAGCGGCCGACGGCTGCCAAGGTCGACCTGCGTCGCATCCTGCGCTTCTTCGCGCCCTACTGGCGCCAGGAGGCCTTGGTGCTGCTATGCATTCTGATCACCAGCGCACTGGGCCAACTCCCCCCGCTCTTCACCAAATGGATCATCGACGGGGCGATCGCCGGCAAGAGCGTTCACGGCCTGATCGTCGACGCAGGCGGCATGGCCGTCTCCGCAATCGCGGCCAGCGCTATCGGTGCCTGGCAAGGCTATCTCAACGCCTTCGTCGGCGAAGCCATCATGCGCGACATGCGCGACCGTTTGGTGCAGCATCTGCACACGATGTCGCTGGCGTTCTTCACCTCGACGAAGACCGGCGAGATCATGAACCGCGTCTCCAGCGACGTCGATGCCGTCGACAACGTGGTAACCGGCACGCTAGTCACCATCGCCACCAACGTGGCCGTCATTTTGACCACGCTGGTTGCGATCTTCCTCTTGGATTGGCGGCTGGCGCTGCTCTCGCTGGCGGTGGTCCCGCTGATGGTCGTCCCGCTGCGCCCCGTCGGCCGCTCGATGTACGCGATCCGCAAGCGCACGCGCGAGCAGCGCGATCGCATCGAAAGCCTGATCCAGGAGACGCTCACGCTCTCGGGGATCACGCTGATCAAGTCGTTCGTGCGCGAGCGCGAAGAGGCCAAGCGATTCCACGAAGCCGGTACCGATCTGATGAACTTGGAGATCTCGCTGGCGATGGTGGGCCGCTGGTTCGTGGCGTTGGTCGGCGCGATGGTCGTGGTCGGGCCTGCCATCGTCTGGTTCGGCGGCGGCTGGCTCGCCGTCAAGCAGGGCCTGGGCGTCGGCACCATCGTCGCCTTTGTCGCCTACTTAGGGCGTCTCTACGGCCCGGCGGCGGCACTGGTCGGCGTGCAGGTGCAGCTGGTCAGCGCACTGGCCGTCTTCGAGCGCATCTTCGACTACCTCGACATGGTGCCGGAGGCTCCGCAGCGGCCCGACGCCGTCCGCCTCGGCTCGGCGCGCGGCGCGATCGCCTTCGAGAGCGTCGCCTTCGGCTATAGCGCGCAGCGCCGCGCGCTACGCGACGTCTCGTTGCGCGTGGAGCCCGGGCAGCTCGCGGCCTTCGTCGGACCCAGCGGCGCCGGCAAGACCACAATCCTGCAACTCGTCCCGCGCTTCTACGATCCGCAGCAGGGCCGCGTCACGCTCGATGGGTACGACCTGCGCGACCTGCGCTTGGAGTCGCTGCGCCGCAACATCGGCATCGTGACGCAGGAGACCTATCTCTTCCACGCGACGGTCGCCGAGAATCTCCGCTACGGGCGCCCCGACGCCGGCGAGGCCGACCTGATCGCAGCCTGCAAGGCCGCCAACATCTACGGGCTGGTGGAGAGCCTACCCGATGGCCTTCAGACGGTGGTCGGGGAGCGCGGCCACAAGCTCTCCGGCGGCGAGCGCCAGCGTCTGGCGATCGCACGCGTGCTGCTCAAGGATCCATGCATCCTGATCCTCGACGAGGCTACAAGCTCGCTCGACTCGAGCTCGGAACGATTGATCCAGGATGCGCTGGAGCCGCTGATGCGCGGGCGCACGAGCCTCGTGATCGCGCACCGGCTCTCGACGATCCTGCGAGCCGATGTGATCTTCGTGGTGGACGGCGGGCGCATCGTCGAGTCCGGAAGCCACGACGAGCTCTTGGCTCGCGCGGGCCTCTACGCCACGCTCTACCACCAGCAGTTCCGCGACCTCGATGAGGCTCGAAACGTGATCGGCTAGAGGAGGCGGCGCGCTAGAGAGCCGGGTCATGGCGAGTCCACCACCGAGAAGTCGGTGATCTTGATCTGGTTCAGCGTCGCTAGATCGGAGGCGGAGAACGGGTCGGGAGCGCCATACGTCGCCGAGAGCGCGTACTCTACGGCGTCGCAGCAGCCGGTATCGGCAACGATGGCGCCGTAGGTCTGCAGAGCGCGCGCGACGATCTGCGCCTGCGGTGCAAGACTCGAGACCGGGTAGTCGGCGCGCAGGCGCAGGCGCGCGCCAAGCGGCAGCGCCGTCGATGCTTCGGAGGCAGGACCCTTGTAGGGCACCGCGTCTCCGCTCAGAGGCGCGGGAGGCATGCCCACGGTCGCAGAGAGCGTTCCGTAGATGGCATTGAAGTAGAGCGCGTGCGCAATGACGCCGGCCGCAATCTCTTCGGGTCTCACCAATCCCGGCCACATGGGTATTGCGGCCGCCGTCGGCCCCTGGCCCGCGATCGGCTGCATCATCGGCTGCGAGAGGCTCCACTCGCCGCCGCTGTAGGCGGAGAGCACGCCGCCGGAGTAGGACGTGTTGTACGTCTCGTAGAGGATGCAGTGTGACGTATCCAGCACGAAGGCATGCGCGTCACTCACCGACTCGATCCTGAACGACGAGAGCCAGGGAATAGAGGCGGGCAGCGGATCGGCGGTGCTGCGCGTCGGTACGAGCGGCGTCGAGGCCGTCGCGACGTTGAGGTACTCGGCGGTAGGCGTCCACATATTCAAGCCGCCGGTGTCGCCGGCATCCACGGTCGCCTTGATGTAGGCCGCGCTGTTCGGATCAACCGGAGCAGCCGTGACGACCCTGTTGTAGTAGTCGGTCGTTGGAAAGACTTGGCAGCCCGCGTACACATTGCCACCGGCGGGCGGCGGCGTCGGGGACGGCGTTCGCACGGGCGTCGGAGCTGGCGACGGCGTTCGCACCGGTGTCGGCGTTGGTGAGGGCGTTTGAACTGGCGTCGGCGTCGCCGAGGGCGGTGTTGGAGTCCCCGGGATCACCGGTGTCGGCGTTGGTGACGGCGTTTGTACCGGCGTCGGCGTGGCCGAGGGCGGTGTGGGAGTCCCCGAGGTCACCGGAGTCGGCGTAGGGTCTGGGTGGTGGTGCGGATGCGATTTCGCGACGGGCGACTGCACGGGCGAAGCGGTTGCGCTTGGTGCGGGCGTGCTGGCGGGCGGGCCGCCTTTGCCGCTGACTTGCGCGGCTCCCGTGCCGTTGACCGGCGGCAACGTTCCTCCGCCCCCTCCGCCGCCGCCACAGCCGGCCAGCGCAGGCAATACGAAGCCAGCGAGCACCCAAGCCAGGGTTCGCATCGATCCACCGATCTCCTCAGATTCACAGCGCCGTTCGTGGGGGATGGGCGCCGTGGTGCAGTGCGCCGCGTGCCTACGCGCGTCGACGCGTAACTACACTATCGATGCACGAGCTCGCGAATCTGAGCGGAAATCGTCGGCTTCGCACGAGTCGTGCGCGCTGTCACGCGAGGAAGGTGAGCTCCTGCTTATCGTGCGCTCGTCTTGCCCGTCAGCACAAGCAAGTCGTTCATCTCGCCGTGCGAGATGATGCCGTTCGCGAAGCCGAACGTGCCCGATGAGCGCAGTTCCTCTGCTGCCCGGCGCACGGCGGTCAGCGCCGCGCGCGCAGCGGCGCCGCCTACGCTGATTCGCGCCACACCCAAACGCTTCAACTCGCTCACCGGCGGCGTGGCGGAACCCGCCAATACGTTCAGCGGCCCCTGGACCGCCTTTGCCAATCGTCCGATCAACGCAGCCTCTGCGACTCCGGGCACGAAGAGCGAATCGGCGCCCGCTGCGCGGTACGCGTTTGCGCGGCGCACCGCCTCTTCGAACGCCGCCTCGCCCTTGCCGCCCCGCAAGTAGACGTCGGTGCGAGCGTTGATGACCAGATGCACGCCCGCCGTATCCGCGGCGGCTCGCGCCGCGCGAATGCGCTCCGTAGCCGCGTCGATGGGGAAGAGCCCCGCGTCGCGAGCGGGCGCTGCGTCCTCCAGGTTGATGCCGACCGCGCCGGCGGCAAGCGCTGCGCGCGCGGACTCGGCCGCATCCTCGGGGCGCGCGCCGTAGCCGGCCTCCATGTCCGCGCTAACCGGTACGGCAACGTGCGCGACGATGCGCGCCACCGCATCCGCCATCTCCTCGCGCGAGATCGCCTCGCCATCCGGATAGCCCAGCGCGTTCGCCACCCCGGAGCTGGTCGTCGCCAGGGCGGGAAAGCCGGCCGCCTCCACGACGCGGGCGCTGCCGGCATCCCAAACGTTGCAGAGAATCAGCGGCTCGGAACCGGTATGGAGAGCGAGAAAGGACTGCGCCTTCGCGCGTAGCGTTTCGAGATCGCGCGCTTGCTTCATGCGAGCATCACATCTTCCCGCCGGGAACCTCCGGCGGCGGCTTACCGAAGATCGGTCGTCGCGAGACGAAGAGCCGCCACGAGAGCGGAACCTCGATCAACGCGATCAGCACGCCCCACCAGGGGGAGAGGTGCAGGTTCGGCGCCAGCACCAAGGCCCACGCCATGATCGTCAGACCGCAGACGAAGTACATGACGTTCAGCCACTCACCCGGGGCAAGACGGCGCGGCCCGCGCGGATCCACGCGGCCTCCCTCCACGCCGCTTATGCGGCCATCTCCTTGAGGTCGGGCGGCCGGATCAGCGGCGCCTTCGTGGCAGCCTGCACC
>JAGWST010000466.1 GCA_028869325.1 bacterium
AGGAACTGCTCTTCTCCGTGCAGCAGGACAGACGTCGGCTCGGGGGGAGGCTTTCCCGCCCTTCCCTTGGCCATCGTCTGCGGCGTTCGGGTGACGCTCATCGAGGCGCTGGCAAAGAAGGCTGCCTTCCTGCGCTCGGCCATGAGCGCGCTGGGGGTCGCGGGCGAAGTGGTGACCGGCCGCGCGGAGAGCATCGCGCACGACCCCGCCTACCGCGAGCGCTTCGCGACGGCTACGGCGCGCGCAGTCTCCTCGGCGCCGGCCGTCTTGGAGTTGACCCTGCCGTTTCTGCGCGTCGGCGGACGTGCGGTGCTGCAGCGCGGTAAGATGGAAGAGGCCGAGCGCCGCGCCCTGGCTGCGGCGGCCCCGATGCTGGGGGGAGGCCAGCCGCTCGAGTATCCGCTGTATCCGCTGGGCGGCGACCGGCGCCTGGTGGTGATCGAGAAATGCGCGCCGGCGCCGGGGCGTTTTCCGCGCCGCGCCGGCGTTCCCGGGCGCAAGCCCTTGTGTTTCACGTGAAACATCCGCTCGACGCCGGGCTGCTGCGGGCCTTCGGCGGAGCCATCTATGCGGCGGGAGGCCGCGTGCGCGATGAGGAGATGGCGGCGATCCATGGCTCGGGCGCGGAGCACAAGGATGTGGACTACGTGGTGGTGGGCCTGCCCGCCGAGGAGGTACGGGCGCGCCTGGAGCGGATCGGGCGCGTGGACCTGGTCGGGGCCAGCTTCGCCGTCTTCAAGCTGAGCGCCGACGAGGAAACCGTCGACATCAGCCTGGCGCGTCGCGAGCGCTCGACGGGAGCCGGCCACCGGGACTTCGAGGTGGAGTCGGCTCCCGACGTGACGCTGGAAGAGGATCTGGGACGCCGCGACTTTCGCATGAACATGCTGGCGCGCTCCTTGGAGAGCGGGGCCCTGGTCGACCCGTACGACGGCCTCGAGGATATCCGGGCGCGCCGCATCGACATCTTGGCGGAGCGCAGCTTCGAGGAGGATCCGCTGCGCATGCTGCGGGCGGCACAGTTCGCGGCGCGCTTCGAGTTCGAGCCTACGCCACGCACGCTGGCAGCGATGCGGGCGGCGGCGGCGCTGGTCGCGCGGGTCTCGCCCGAGCGCATCGCCGAGGAGTTCGCCAAGCTCTTGACGCGCGCGCGCCGGCCCTCGCTTGGCTTCGAGCTGCTGCGCGAGACCGGCGTCCTGCGCTATATCTGGCCCGAGCTGGTGGAGGCGTATGGAGTCGACCAGAACGAGTGGCACGCCTACGACGTCTGGCGGCACAGCCTCGCGACGCTCGACGCGGCCCGCGGCGATATCACCGATCGGTTGGCAGCGCTTTTGCACGACGTGGGCAAGCCTCGCACCAAGGCTGGGGAGACGTTCCACCGCCACGAGCTGGTGGGCGAGGAGCTAGCCCGAGAGATGCTGGTGCGGCTGCGCTTCCCCGGTGAAATCGTCGACGACGTGGCGGCGCTGGTTCGAAATCACATGTTCCAGACCGGGCCGGAGCAGACGCCGGCGGCGGTCCGCCGCTTCCTGCGCCGCGTCGGCGTGCAGCGCATCGACCGGCTCTTCGCACTGCGCGCGGCCGACATCGTCGGCAGCGGCCTGGCCAAGCGCGGCGACCACAACGAGCGCTTCGCCGAGCGGGTGCACGCCATGCTGGCGGAACACCCGCCGCTGGGCGTGGCCGACCTGGCGATCGGCGGCCGCGAGGTGATCGCGCTGTTGGTGCAAGCGAGGCGCGTCCCAGCAGGCTATCGCGGCGGCCCCGAGGTCGGCGGGGTGCTACGCTACCTCCTGGAGCAGGTGACGGAGGAGCCCGACCGAAACACGCCCGCGGTGCTGACAGCGCTGGCCGCGGCGTTCATCGATTCCCCAGCGTCGGCTGCGCAAACGCCCACGGAGTAACGATTTCCACGTGATGATCCGATCCGCGGCGGCCGCCGGCTGGGCGGCCCTCTCCCCGTCCAGCAGAGCCGGCCGGCGCGCATGAGCGTTTCACGTGAAACAGGGCGCGTCGTCGCCGTGGTCAACCAGAAGGGCGGGGTCGGCAAGAGCACCACGGCCGTCAACCTCGGCGCATGCCTGGCCGTTCTGGGCAAGCGCGTCCTGGTCGTGGATCTCGATCCGCAGGGCAATACCTCGACGGGCCTGGGCATAGACAAGCGCGGCGTCGCCAAGTGCATCTACGACATCTTGCTCCACCGGGCCGCCGCCGGCGAGGTCATCTATCGCACCGAGATCCCGGGCCTGGAGATCATTCCGGCGACGCTCAATCTGGCCGGCGCCGAGATCGAGCTGGTCAGCGCGCTCTCGCGCGAGACGCGGCTGAAATCGGCGCTCGACGCACTGGCCCCGGAGTACGACTACGTGCTGATCGACTGCCCGCC
>JAGWST010000467.1 GCA_028869325.1 bacterium
GCCCGGCGCGATCTCGTGCACTGCCTGCGCCACCTCTCGAGCGAGCGGCAGGAGCCCGCCGCCGGTCGGCACCCGAACGACCGCCGCGGGCCCGGAGAGGGCGTCGAGGTACTGGCGGACCAGTGTGCTCTTTCCGTATCCGGCGGGCGCGACGATACACGCAACACGAAGCGCGAGCGCGTTGCCGAGTCGCTCGATGAGCCGCGGCCGTTCGAGAGTTCCGAACGCCCCCGGGGCCGGCGCCGTTGCTGGAACGCCGACCAAGCGTCGAAGTGCCATGTCCGACGGCCCATTGTAGCACGGAACGGGGCAGCCTAGCGCCCTCCGAGGTCGCACCTACCGCATGGAAAAAAGCGGCAGCTCTCGGGGCCCGGCGGCTAGCGCGTGCCGCCGCCGACTCTCAGATCGAGAGCCGTTCCTGCCGGCCCGGGGATACCGCCTCCTTGCGACGCCGCACGATCACGCCGAGCACTGCCAACACCGCACCGCCGATCAACAGCGGGGGCCATGGCGCAGCGGCGACCACCAGCACCGGATAGCGGCCGATGGAGGCCGTCAGGCGCACGTCGTCGATGCGCGTGAGGACGCCTTGCGGTAGGAAGCCGATGCCGCCGGGCACGAGATTGCGGCGCGCGTCGGTCAGCGCCACCAACAGGGCGGGCTCGCCGTCTCCAAGCTCGGCGCGGCGCACCTCGGCGACGTCGCTGGGCGAAAAGTAGAACGCCTGCACCGTGCGTTCGAGTGCGGGAAGCGCGAAGAGGTCGATCGGGTAGCTGCGATCGCGCAGCTTCGCCCGTGTCGGAAAGAGCAGGATCGGCGAGAGGAACGCGCTGCCCTGCGGCTGCGTGATCGTCAGATGGCGGCCGCGAAGATCGGTCGCGTCGAGGTACGCCGCGGGGCGCATCTGCGCGATCAGTACCGACGACTGCGTGTACGATCGCCCCCCCGGTGCGAGGCTCCCGCGGCCCGAGAGCGCGAGCCGCGCGCTGCCCGCCCGCACCTGTGCCGCGTCGGCGATGGGGAAGTGGACGACGGTGCCGCCGCCCGCGTGCACCACCTGGCCAGGGCCGCGCGCGACCGTCTCCGTGTCGGCGCCCGTCAGCCCCGCATAGAGCGCGGCGCACCCGATCACCGCGACGCCAACCATGGCCAGACGGTAGCGCCGCTCGCGCAGCGCGTAGAAGACCGTCAAGCCGATGGCGACCACCAACGCCAGCGCGTACTGCCAGGTATGATAGAACGCCAAGCCGGGCACGGCGTCCTGCGCGAACGAGAGGATCAGTACCGAGACGCCGGCGGCGAGCGCGGCGAGCCATGCGCTCACTGCACATGCTCCGCGGTCTTTGCCTTGGACTCCATCTGGGCGTAGGTCAGCGGACCATCGACGGCTTCAGAGACCGTTCCGTCGCGGCGCACGAAGACGGTCGTCGGCAGGCCGAGCGCCCCGTATGCGGCACCATACTGCTGCTGCTGATCCAACAGGATCGGGAACGTGACGCCGACGCGCTTGACGAAGAGCGCCGCCGTCTGCGCCGACTCGCCCTCGTTGATACCGATCACCAGCACGCCGTCCTTCGCGGCATTGCGCGAGAAGCGCTCGAGATCCGGCATCTCCTGGCGGCACGGCGGACACCATGAGGCCCAGAGGTTGAGCAGCAAGACCTTGCCGCGAAAATCGGCGACGCCCGCGGCGCCGCCGCCCAGCCGCGCTACCGAGAAGCTCTCGACCTGCGCTCCAGCCAAGGCCGCAGGCCCCGAGGCGGAGGTGCCCTTGCCGCTGCCGCAGGCGCTCAGCGCGAGGGCGGCGAGGGCGGCCATCCAGATACCACGATTCACGGTTCCGACCTTTACGCGGCCGGCACGGGAAGGCCTATCGCAGGCCGCGAAGAGGGCGAGCCCTCCACGAGGGAGGAGGTCCCTAGTGGCCTGTAACGGCACGCTGGCTCACGTAATACGCCGCACGTCTGCGCTTGCATTGATCGCCGCGATCTCGGTCATGCTCGCCGCGCCGCCGGCGGCCGTTGCGATGACCACGCAGCGAGAGGTCCATTTCGGGCAACGTATCGAGCGGGCGATCGACGAGCAGATCGGTACCGTCGGCGATGACCCGCTGCTCACCGGCTGGGTGGATCGCGTCTTCAACGCCCTGACGCCCTATACCAAACGGCGCGACATCGTCTATCGCGTGCGCATCCTGGACAGCGAGACGCCCAACGCCTTCTCGCTCCCCGGCGGCACCATTTTCATCACCAAAGGGATGCTGAACTACGTTCGCGGCGATGACGAGCTGGCCGCCGTCTTCGGTCACGAGCTCGGCCACGAGGAGCAGTACCACATCACCAAGATGTATGAGGAGGTCAAGGGCGCCAACACGCTGCTCACGATCTTGAGATTCTTCTCGCCGCTCGTCTCACGCTTTGGCGACCTTGCCGCCGGCCTCTACCTGCTGAAGGTCAGCCGCTATCACGAGCTCAAGGCCGACCAGTACGGCCTGCTGCTGATGACGGACGCCGGCTACGATCCGCAGATCATGGTCACGCTGATGGATCGCTTGGGCTCGCTGGAGCCGAAGTCGGGCGGCATCTTCTCCCGTTACTTCGAGACGCATCCGGGCGCCGCAGACCGCGTCGCGCACTTGCAGGGCTACCCGCAGATCGACAACCGCAGCGAGGCACAGGCAACGGCGCAGGCGCATCACGATCTCGAGGAGGGCCAATACGCCTTCGCGCAACGGGAGTTGCAGCGCATTCTCGTTAGGGACCCCGCCAACGACGCGGCGCGCCTCGATCTCGCACGCGCGCAATCGGCTCTCGGATACGCCGGGATGGCGCGGCAGACGCTCGCGCCGCTGGCGAACGATCCGCGCGCGCTTGCGGTGGAGCGCGCGAATAGCGAGCCGGTCGCCTTCCCGGCGATCGACGCCGGGCCCATCCTGGCGGCGCTGGACCGGAGCGAGCGGAAGATCGACGCCGAGAAGAGCGACCTCGCCGCGCGTATCAAGGCGGGGCGCCACGATGCCGGCGCGCTCGACGCGCGCCTGGGTGAGCTCGACTTCGACGTGCCGATGGACGAAACGGGCGGCATCGACGGCGTCAGCGACTCCTCACGACTGGCTACGCTGCTGACCGAACAGCTCAAGCTCGTACGCGATACCAATCATCTCTTCGACGAGGCGACCGACACCTTCGACCAGGCACCGGCGATCCTGGCCGACGACCGCGCGCTCCTCGAGGCGATTCACGATCAGCTGGAGCATCCCAACTCGAACAGCAATCTCGTGCTCACGCACGCGCTTGCGATCATCGAGGGCGTCGATTCCAGCGCTGCCGGGCTGCTGCGCGCCGTCGACGCAGCGCGCGGCTCGATGGCCGTGGCGTATCGCGAGTCCGCTGCCATCGATAGCTACATGCAGGCCTTCGGCGACGTCAAGCACTACCCGCACGGCGATCTCGCGCAGGGTGATCTCGACCGGCTGCTGCCGCTGGCAAAAGCCGCCCAGGCGGCCTTCGTCGCCTCGGCCCGCGCCGCCGATATCTCGGCGGACGAGTTCAACGCGGCGCAGGCGCGCGCGCTGCTGGGGCGTATCGCCATGCTCGCCCCGGATGCCACGCCCGCGCGCTACGAGGCCTATCGCGCGCTGCTCGCCCACCAGTTTGCCACCCCCGTGCCGACGCTTGCGCAGATGCGCGCTGCAGGCGCCACGCCCGGGACGGTAGCGGTGGCCTGTATCCTTGCGGCGGAGCGGCATGCGGAGCCGCTCCAAAACCTGGCGCCGCTGCGCGGTAAGGATACCATCGCCGCCGCTCTCGCCGCTCCAGTGCGCGCCGAGACGTTGCAGCTCGGCCTCGGTTTGATCTGGACCGCCTACCGCGACTGATCGCCGGTAAGGGGCCACGAGCCGGGGGCGAACGCGGCTGCCGCGGCGCGCTCGATCTGCTCGATGGTGGGGCGGTCGAACTGGCTGCGCCCCACGTGCTGCCACTGCACCTCTCCGCGCGGATCGATCACAAAGACCGCCGGGTGCGCGATGTTGAACGCGCCCAGACCGATCGCGTGATAGACCCCGTAGCGCTTGATGATCGCGCGGTTGGCGTCGATGAGGACGGGAAAGGCGATGCCGCGCTTGGTGCGCAGGCGCTCAACCGGCTGCGGACGCTGGCCGACGACGCCCACGACGCGAATCCCGCGCGGAAGCCAGGCCTCGGCAGCATGCTGCAGCTCCACGAGCTGCTTACGGCATCGCGGTCACCACGTGCCGCGGAAGAAGGCCAGGATCACGACCGACCCGCGCAGGCTCTCGAGCGAGAGCACGCGACCCTCGCTCGTGGGGAGGGCAAACTGCGGGGCCGGATGCCCCACCAACGTCGTTCGCATGGCGAGGCCGCTTCGCTTCTTCGGGCGAGGGTCCCGCCCGCACGCTCCCGAAGCCAGGGCGGCCAACCCGCCCGGAGATGAACCCATCGTGCAGACCACCGCCACCATCCTAGACGGCCGCGCGCTCGCGCGCGAGCTGGTCGCCGGCCTGACGCAGCGTGCCGAGGCTCTGCGCAACGCCGGTAACGTGCCGCGACTGGTGGTGGAGATGGTCGGCGAAGACGAGTCGAGCCTCGCCTACGCACGCTCGCTGCTCAAGCTGGGCGCCAAAATCGGCATCGAGGTCAACCTCGAGCAGATGCCCAGCGACGCGAGCGAGAAGCGCGTCATCGCACGACTGAGCGCCCTCTCCACGGATCGCACGATCCACGGCGTGCTGCTCCATCAGCCCTTGCCGCCGCACCTCGACATCGAGCGCATCGCCCAGCACATCCCCGAGTCGAAGGACGTCGACGCAACGCATCCCGCCAATCAGGGCCGGCTGGCGTACGGCCGCGACCCGCTCTTCGTCCCCGCGACCCCGCAGGCGGTGATGCTGCTGCTGGAGGCCTCGCCCGCGTGGCCGCTGCGCGGCAGGAGGGCCGTGGTTGTCGGCCGTTCGGTGGTCGTCGGCCTCCCGGTCTCGCTGCTGCTGCTCGCCGCCGACGCCACGGTCACCACCTGCCATGTCGAGACGCACGATCTGGCGCAGTATACCCGCGCGGCCGAGGTTCTGGTGGTCGCGACCGGCGTTCCCGGCTTGGTCACGGCGGAGATGGTGGCGCCGGGCGCGACGGTGATCGACGTCGGCACGACGATGGTCGGCGGCGTCCTCAAGGGCGACGTCGCCTACGAGGAGGTCGCGCGGGTGGCCGGCGCCATCACGCCCGTCCCTGGCGGCGTCGGGCCGCTGACGAACGTCGCGCTGATGCGCAACGTCATCGCCGCCGCGGAGACCGGCGACGCCTACTTTTGACGCACGCGAGCGGTGAGCGACGGCGAGCTGAGCGGAAAGGCGAGCGAGATCAGTTCGGCGAGAAGTAGACGCCGAAGAGACGCTCCTGGTCTTTGCGTTCGCCGTTTCCACCGGATTCGCCGCGCGCGGCACTCTCGCGCTGCGCCGCGATGCGCTCTAGCGCCGCGGTGGCGCGCTGCAGCACGGCCAGCTCGGCGCGCAAGCGCTCGTCGGCACGGGAGACCTCCAGCAGGCGCTGTTTCGCCGCGTCGTTGGTCTGCAGCGTCTGCGCGATCACGTACGAGGCGCTGACAGGGTCGTCGGGGAGGTCGGGCAGCTCCAGCTCGACGTTCGCCATCTTGGCGAGCAGATCGACGTATGCGGGAAGCCCGGCTCGCGCCCGCGCGACCAGCTCACCCGCGGCCGCCGTCGGGGGCGGCTCGCTGAGGTACTCGACCTCGGCCAGGAGGTATGGCTCGCGCGAGACGACACGCACGATGCTGAAGCGCCGCTCGCCGCGCACGTCGAGCAGGAACCGCCCTTCCGGAAGGGGATCGCAACGCATGATGCGCGCCTCGGTTCCAATCGAGTGCGGCGTCGCCGCCGGATCTCCGGCCTCGCCCCCTTCGCGGATCAAGGCGATGCCGAAGGGTACGTCCTGCTCGAGGCACTCGCGCACCATGCGCCGGAAGCGCTCCTCGAAGACGTGGATGTTCATCGTCGCACCGGGAAAGAAGACGGTCCCCAACGGGAAGAGGCGTAACGTATCCACGATCGTCACTCCTTCGGGCCGTGGCGGCGGCGCCGTAGCGCCGCCCCCATCCCTTCGCCGGTGCCGGCCCCGCGCCTACTTGAGGCGCTTCTCGACGGCGTTCCAATCGATGTTCGCGTAGAACGCCTCGATGTACTTGCCGCGCTCCGACGGCTTGTAGTCCAGCAGGAACGCGTGCTCCCAAACGTCCATCACGACCACCGGATTGAAGCCGACCAGGGCATCCTCTTGGTGCAGTGTGACCCAGGCGTTCGTCAGCCAACCGTTGGTGGGATCCTGGTAGAGGATCGCCCAGCCGACGCCGCGCATGCCGCCGATCGCGAAGAACTCCGACTTCCACTTCTCGAAGTCGCCGAAGCTCGACGAGATCGCCGCGGAAAGCTTGCTCCCAGGCTTCCCCGAGCCGCTAGGCGTCAGGTTGTCGAAGTAATACTCATGCAGGCGCATTCCGCTGTACTCGAATCCGAGACGCCGCTGGAGCTCCGCAAACTTCGGATCGGAGCCCTTACTGCCGTTAGCTGCGATCAGCTCGGAGATCTGCTCGTTGAGCAGGTTGGTGTTCTTGACGTA
>JAGWST010000468.1 GCA_028869325.1 bacterium
GCCGGCGATCTCCACCGTGTAGCCTTCTTCCAGCATCCGCTGGTAGGGATACATCACCTCGAGCGATTCGGCGGCATCGCCGGTCAGCAACAGGATCTTGGGCATGTGCTGTCTCTCCTTGTCTTATCCGATGGCGCGCAACGCGACGTTCTGCTTTCCGTCCTCGCTGCTGAGGCGACCCGCGAGGATCGAGAGGTATCGCACGCAGCACACCCGGAGAAATGATGCGAAGTTGAAACCTTCCTCGCGATATTCCGTGAGCTCGTCGTGCAGCTTCACGATGAGCTGGTTGACCGTATAGCCCTCGCGCGCGGCCATCTCTCCCAGCACGTCCCAGAAGAGGTTTTCGATGCGGATCGTCGTGAGCACCCCATGGATCCGCAGCGAGCGCGTGCGTGACTCGTACTGCATCGTGTCGGCCTTCACGTAGATGTTACACACGTGAACCTCACTACACATCGTGCTTGCTCATCGCCGAGGCGATGTACTCCGCTTGGCGAATGGCAAGCGTCACGATCGTCAGGGTCGGGTTCTCGGAGGCGCCAGTCGTGAACTGGCTCCCGTCCGAGATGAAGAGATTCGGGATGTCGTGGCTCTGTCCATGCTTGTTGACGACACCGAGCTTGGGATCGTCGCTCATCCGGCATGTGCCCAGATTATGCGTCGAAGGATAGGGTGGCGTGCGCATCGTCTTGATGGCGCCCACGGCCTTGTAGACGCGCTCGCCCTGCGTAAACGCGTGCGTGCGCATGGCTACGTCGTTGGGGTGATCGTCGAAGTGCACGTTGGGGACCGGCAGGCCATACTGATCCTTGACGTGGGGATTGAGCGTCACGCGATTGCCCTCGCGCGGCATGTCTTCGCCGACCAGCCACATGCCGGCGACGTGCGTGTAGTTGTCCATCCAGTAGGCAAAGTCGGTACCCCACCAACCCGGCTTCAGGAAGGCGGCGAAGAACGGGAGCCCCAGCGAGATCGTCTCCATGTGATACCCGCCGGCGAAGCCGCGGCTGGGGTCGTTGCGGTGCTCGTCCGTGATGATCCCGGCCATCGTCGTTCCGCGATACATGTGCACGGGCTTCTCGAAGATCGCGTAGACCGAGCCCGTCATGTGCCGCATGTAGTTGCGCCCGACCTGACCCGAGCTGTTCGCCAGTCCGTCCGGGTAGTTGCTCGAAGCGGAGTTGAGCAGCAGCCGGGGTGTTTCGATGGAGTTCGCAGCGACGGCCACGACTCGCGCCTTCTGCCGCTGGTGTCTGCCTTGCGCATCGGCATAGACCACCCCCGTCGCCTTGCCGGCATCGTCGTGCTCGATGGTCAGCACCTGAGCCTGCGTGCGGAGATCGAGATTGCCGGTTGCCGCCGCCTTCGGGATCTCGGTGTAGAGCGTCGACCACTTGGCTCCGGACTTGCAGCCCTGAAAGCAGAAGCCGATTTGCAGGCACCCGGTTCGGCCGTCCCGAGGATGGCTGTTGATCGCCATACGGCCCGTGTGACACTCCCGGTAGCCCAGCTTCTGCGCGCCGGCGTACATGACTTTGAAGTTGTTGTTGCCCGGAAGCCCGGGGATGCCGTTCGTGCGGGTGACGCCCATCTTGTTTTCCGCACGCGCGTAGTACGGCGCCATCTCGGCCGAGGTCAGCGGCCAATCCAGCAAGTTCGCGCCGGAGATGTCGCCGTAGGTCGTGCGCGCGCGAAATTCGTGCTCTTGGAGGCGCAGCGAGGCGCCCGCCCAGTGCGTCGTGGTGCCGCCAACGGTCTTGCAGATCCAGGCGGGGAGATTGGGAAAATCCTTGGCGACTTGCCACGATCCCGATGTCGTGCGCTTGTCGAGCCATGCCAGTTGCTTGAACGACGCCCACTCGTCGTTGATGAAGGTGGCGGTGGATTGCCGTTTGCCGGCCTCCAGGAGAACGACCTTGACCCCCTTGTGGCACAACTCGTTGGCGAGGGTTCCGCCGCCAGCGCCCGATCCGATGATGACGACGACCGAGTCGTCGTCGTGTGCGAAACGCGTCATACGCTTACACTCCTACGGGGTCAGCGAAGCCAGGCCGCCGGACTGGCCGATGATGGCGGATTGGGGAGCCACGTCAAATCGTTGAAACCGCGTCGGATGTAACCGCCGTGTTGCCAGGATGCGCCCTGATAGCCGAAGTGCGCGAATGCCATCTGATTGTTGTAGAGTGAGGCGATGCACGTCGCGCGCACTTTGGAAAAGAACGGCGAGCCTTCGATGTGCTTGACCGCGGCAAGGCGCTTGGCCGCCGAGGCGGAATGAAAAGAGCCTCCCGCCGCCGCATCGAGCGTGGCGCTTCCTTTGCGCA
>JAGWST010000469.1 GCA_028869325.1 bacterium
ACGCGCCAAGCCGTGAGCGGCAATCTCCCCGCCGCGCAAGGGAGACTCGATCCGCAGGAGCCGCTGCGCGAGCTCGTCCCGGCTGACAAGGCAACGCTCCTCGAGCGCGAGCTGGCGCTGCGGACGGCCTACGATCTGCTCACCTACTTTCCGTACCGTTACGAGGATCTGAGCGCTCCGCTCTCCTCGAGCGACCTGCGCGAGTTGGCCGGCCGCGGCGGCGAGGCCGCCTCCGAGGTCAACGCCCAGGGTGAGATCGTCTCGCTGAGGCACCGCGCCCTCTACGGCCGCCGCGTGAAAGCGATCACGGAGGCGATGCTGCGCGACGATGCCGGCCTCTTTCGAGCCGTGTGGTTCGGGCGCAGCTACTTGGGCAAGCAGCTGGCGGAGGGCATGCGCATCTTTCTCCGCGGCCGGCTGCAGCGTGCGGAGCACGGCGCATCCTCGCGCGCGCTGATCGCGGCGAGCGTGCCTCCGACGCTCAACGTCTCGCTGCACCGCGTCGTGCGCGAGGGCGAGAGCTACGACGGTGAGGTGCTCCCGGTCTACCGGCAGACCGCCCGCCTGCCGCTAAAGACGATTCGCGGCGTGATGCGCAAGGCGCTGCCGCAGTTGCTGGAGATGCCGCTGGAGGAGCTTCCGGAGTCCATCCAGCGCAAGCACCGGTTCATGCCCACGCGCGAGGCCTATCGTGCGATTCACCTGCCGGGCACGATGCCGGAGGCGCTGGCGGCGCGCCGGCGTGTGATCTTCGGCGAGTTCTTGGGACTCGCGCTCGGCGCCGCGATCAAGCGCGCCCAGCGTGCCTTCGCCGGCGGAGCGCTGCCGATGAGCGCCGCGGCCGATCTGCTGGCGCAGTTGGAGGGGAATCTCCCCTTTGCGCTGACCGGGGCCCAGCGCCGCGTGATCGGCGAGATTTGGGGCGACATGGCGCGCCCGCAGGCGATGAACCGGCTGCTGCAAGGCGACGTCGGCAGCGGCAAGACGTTGGTGGCCGCCGCGGCGGCGCTGCTGGCGCACCGCGCGGGGGCGCAGACGGCTCTGATGGCGCCGACGGAGATCCTGGCACGCCAGCACGCCGCGAAGTTGGCCACGCTGCTGCTGCCCTTCGGCGTGCCGGTGGAGGTGGTGCTCGGCGGTCGGGGCGCGAAGGCGCGCCGCGAGGCGCTCGGTCATCTGGCCGACGGCGGCGCGGCGTTGGTGATCGGCACCCATGCACTGCTCGAGGACGACGTGATCTTCGCACGGCTGGGCCTTGCGATCATCGACGAGCAGCACAAGTTCGGCGTGGAGCAGCGCAGGCGTCTGCGCATCAAGGGCTACGGTGGCAATCTACCGCACACGCTGGTGATGACGGCCACGCCCATTCCGCGGACGCTCGCCCAATCGCTCTATGCCGACTTGGACCTCTCCCTGATCGACGAGCTGCCGCCGGGGCGCTCGCCGATCCAGACCCGCGCTACCAGCGAGGCGCGCAAGGCGGAGGTCTACGCGTTCGTGCGCAAGCAGGTCGAGCAAGGGCGCCAGGCATACGTCGTGACACCCTCGATCGGCGCGGACGGGAAAGGTGGATCCAACCGGGGCGAGGAGCCGGACGAGAGCAAGACGGCGCTCGCGCGCGCGCTGGAAGTCTACGAAGACCTGCGCGGCGCGGTCTTTCCGGACCTTCGCGTCGGGCTGCTCCACGGCAGGATGGGGGCACGCGAGAAGGATGGCGTGATGGCCGCCTTCACCCGTAACGAGGTCCAAGTCTTGGTGGCAACCACCGTGGTGGAGGTTGGGGTCGACGTCTCCAACGCCAGCGTGATGGTCGTGCTCGACGCCCAGTGCTACGGCCTCGCGCAGCTGCACCAATTGCGCGGGCGCGTCGGGCGCGGCGCGGCCAAGTCGTTCTGCATCTTGGTCGCCCCCGGCGATAGGGCCGAGAGCGCGCGCCTGCACATCCTGGAGGAGACGACCGACGGCTTCGCCATCGCCGAGGAGGACCTCCGCCTGCGCGGCATGGGCGATCTGCGCGGCGTCGAGCAATCGGGGGCGGGCGAGTTCAAGATCGCCAATCTGATGACGGAGTTCCATGTCTACGCCCAGGCCAAGGCGGAGGCGGACGCGATCATCGCCGCCGACCCGCGCTTGGAGCGGCCGGAGCATCGCGGCCTCTTGCCCTTGCTGGCCGCGCAGGAGTCGCTCCAGGCGTTGCTGGTCTCGAGTTGAGCAATCACGGCCATCTGTGGCTGCCGTTCACGCAGATGGCGGCCTTCTCGTTCGAGGAGCGCACCTTCGTACGCGGCGAAGGCTGCGAGCTGATCGACGCCAGGGGACGCCGTCTCTTCGATGCCATCTCCTCGGTGTGGACGACGATCCATGGGCACGGTCACCCGCACATCGTCGAGGCCATCGCGCGTCAGGCGGCCAAGCTCGATCACGCTACCGCGCTCGGTGCTGCAAACCCGCCGGCGGTCGCGCTCGCCGAGCGGCTTGGGGCGCTCACGGGATTGGAGTGCGCCTTCTTCTCGGGCGACGGCGCGAGCGCCGTGGAAGCGGCGCTGAAGATAGCGCTGCAATACTGGCGGAACGTCGGCCAGCCCGCTCGTACGCGCTTCGCCCACCTTACGCATGCCTACCACGGCGATACCGCGGCTGCGATGAGCGTCTCGGATATCGCGCTTTTCAAGGAACGCTTCGCGCCGCTGCTCTTCGAGACGCTGCCGTACGAAGCGCTCCCGGAGACGTTGGAGCGTCACGACCTGGCCGCGGTGATCGTGGAGCCGCGCGTGCAGGCGGCGGCGGGGATGCTAATCGTACCGGAGGATGCCTATGCGCCGCTGCGCGTGGCGCGCAACCGGCCCCTCGTGATCGTCGACGAGATCGCCACGGGATTCGGGCGCACGGGGCCCATGTTCGCGTTCACGGCGTTGGGCCTTGAGCCCGACCTCGTCTGCTTGGGCAAAGGCATCACGGGCGGAACGCTGGCGCTCTCCGCCACTTTGGCGCGGGAGTACATCTATGCCGCCTTTCTTGGCGAGCATCGCGAAGGGCGCCACCTCTTCCACGGCCATTCGTACGCAGCCAACCCGATCGCTTGTGCCGGGGCGTTGGCCTCGCTCGAGGTCTTCGACCGCGAGCACACGCTGGCGCACGTCGCCGAGTTGGACCTGGCGCTGCAGCCGCTCATGGAGCGCGTGAGGGAGCACGCGCTGGTGCGCGAGGTGCGTCGCATCGGGTTGATGTGCGCGATCGAGCTGCGGGCCCAGGAGATCGATGCGGGCGCAGCGGTCTCGCCCGCCTGGCGCATCGCCGACGAGTTGTACCGGCGCGGCCAGTTCACGCGGCCGCTGGGCGATGCGATCCAGCTCGTTCCGCCGCCGGCGGCGGCGCGAACGGAGCTGGAGTCGTTTACGTATGCACTGCTGGACGCGCTCGACGCGGTGCTAGGCTCCGCATGAGCTACTTGAATCGCGTAAGCGCCGCGCTGCGTGACCTCGAGTCGCGCAAGCAACGCCGCGTCGTGCGCGAGCGCAGCGATGCCAGCGAGGGCATCTTGCTGGACTTCTCCTCGAACGACTACCTTGGGCTGGCCGAGCATCCCGCCGTCGTCGCGGCGCTGCGCGCTGCGCGGCGCGTCGGCTCGGGCGGCTCGCGGCTGTTGGCGGGGGCGCACGCGGAGCATGCTGCGCTCGAGCGCGAGCTGGCAGCCTTCGTGGGCCGCGAGAGGGCGCTGCTCTTCAGTTCGGGATACCACGCAGCGCTCGGTACCATTCTTGCGCTCTCGGCCGTGGTCGACGCGGCCTACTCCGACGAGCGCAATCATGCCTGCCTCATCGACGGCTTGCGCGCCACGCGCCTGGCTCGCCACGTTTACGCTCACGGAGGATTCGGGGGCGTGCAACGCGGCGAGGACCTCCATCGTGGAGCGCTGGTGGTGAGCGAGTCGATCTTCGGTATGGACGGTGACGCGGTCGATCTGCGCGCTCTGCTCGGCGCGCTGGGCGAGAACGACGTGCTGCTGGTGGACGAAGCGCACGCGCTTGGCGTTGCCGGAGAGCGGGGCGGCGGATTGGCCTTTGGGCTCGAAGATCCGCGCGTGCTCGTGATGGGTACGCTCTCGAAGGCCTTCGGCGCGCTCGGCGGCTTCGTCGCCGGACCCGCCGTGGTCATCGACTACTTGCAGACGGCGGCGCGCACGTTCATCTTCGATACCGCTCTGCCCCCCGCGGTGGCGGAGGCGGCGCGGACGGCCGTCTTCCTCGCACGCGAGAGCAACGAGGCCCGCAAGCATCTCGCCGCACTCGGTGCCAGTTTGCGCGGCGGGTTATGCGCATTGGGCTACACGGTTCCCGAAGGGATCGG
>JAGWST010000470.1 GCA_028869325.1 bacterium
AGGCGCCTCGATGCCAATCTTGACCTGCTCGCCGTCGATCCCCACGACCACGCTGCGAACCTGGTCGCCGATCATGATCGCTTGGTTGGGCTTCCTCGTCAGAACGAGCATGCCGCGGCCCTCCCTGGCAATGAGCCGGCAGCGCTCTGCCGGCCATGTAATTGCGGCCAGGGTTCGGCTACGAGCGGAGGGCCTCCTTGGGCGCCGCCATCCGCGGGATCGGCTGGCGCACCGCGTAGGCGGAGCTCTCCAGCATGACCTGGCGGGCGCGCCGCTGCTTCAGATTGATGACGATCGGGGCCAGCAGGTTCATCGTGAGCTCTTCGGCGCCCGCGGTGCAGACCACGACGCAGTAGATCACGAAGTCGCCTGGGTTATCCAACTCCAGCGCTACGCGAGCGTAGTAAGGGAGCGAGGGCTTGTAGTCGGGGAAGATATCCCACGGGTTGACGATCGGCAGCGCGATGCCCGGATCGTCCAGGCTCTGAAGCCAGAGGTAGGGCTCCTGGGCCTCCAGCGTCAGCACGAGAAAGCGCCGGTGGTGCGCGAACCCGGGGATGCCCCAGGGGAACTCGATGACGTCATCGTCGGCATACGTCAGGTTGCCGAAGCGGGGGAGCTCAACCTCGTGTGGCACGGTGGACGTCCTCATCATCGGAGATAGTCGAAGAGCGAGTGCTGTTCGAGCCGCGTCGTCGTCCCGTAGGCCGCTTGGAGCGCCGCCTGGGCCTGACTGAACTCGGTGGCCACCTTAGCTACATCGGCATCTTCGATCCCGGAGATAGCCTGCGTGTTGTTGACCACCGCAGTGCTGTTGAAGTTGGCGACGGCAGCCAACGACTGGAGCGTGGCGCCGGCCACGGCCCGTCCGTTCAGCATATTGCCCATCACCCTGTCGACCTCGCCGAGTTGCGTGCTCAAGTCCGTCACGAAGCTGCCTTGAGTCTGCAGGCCGAAGGCCGCCACGAAGTTTCCCGGAGCGTTTGCGCCGGCCGAGGGCACGTCGGCAACCGTGAAGGGCCGGCCGCCGGAGGAGGCCAGCAACAGGCGCTCCTGCGCGTAGTCGAAGCTGGCGGTCACGCCCGTGCTCGCGCTGACGGCGTTGATGGAGGTCAACAGCGAGGCCACGGTCGCGGTGCCCTGGTTGATGGTCACCGTGACCCCGTTGATTTGGAAGGAGTCGTTGCCGGTGGCGTCGGCCACCAACGGCGTCGCGAACGCCGCCGAGGAGACGCCGGTGACCGCCGAGATCACCGTGCCGGGCTTGTTGAGCTGGGCACCGCTCTCATCGATCACCGACTGACCGTTGATCGTATCGCGCAGCCTGATGAGCAGTTGGAAGACGTCGGGCGAGCCGTCGGTGGAGCCGAGGTTGAACGTCTGGCGGGCGGAGACGCCGACGTCGTAGGTCTGCCCGTTGACGAAGATCTGATTGGTAGGCGTCTGCTGGTTGCCGGAGAAGCCCACCGAGGTGATCGGGCTCCCCACGCCTTGGAACGGCTTTCCACTCTGACTCGTGCCGGCGAAGATGTACGTCCCGCCGACCTGCGTGTTCCCCACGTCGATGGCCCGTTGCAGCAGGTTGTCCACCTGGACGCCGAGCACCGCGCGCTGCGATTGGCTCAGCGTCTCCGTTGCACCCTGGATGGCGATCTGCCGCGCGCTCTGCAAGATGCCCGTGAGATTCGAGAGGGCGCCGTCGATGGTGGAGAGCTGCTGTTGCGCGTTGGTCACCGTACTGCTGACGGTCTGGTCGAACGCCTGCGTGGCGTGGAGCAGGAGGTCCTGGCCGATCTGCGTGGGATCGTCCGAGGGCACGTTGAGCTGCTTGCCCGTCGAAAGCTCCTGGCCGAACTGCACCTGTTGCGCGAACAGATTATCGATCGCGGCCGTCTGCTGATTGTAGAGCTCCGATGTTGAGATACGCATGGTCTGGATTCGCCTCCCTGCGCTAATGGACGGTATCGAGCACGGTCTGGATCATCTGCTCCATCACGCTCAGCGACTTGGCCACCGCCTGATAGGCGTTCTGGAATTTGATGAGGTTCTGGGTCTCCTCGTCCACGTTGATGCCGTCCACGCTTTGGCGCGCCGCGTCGATCTGCTGCGTCACCTGCCCCTGGGCCTTGGCGCCGTTGATCGCCGTCTGCGCGTCGAAGCCGATCCGGCCGACCAGGTCGCTGTAGTATCCGCCTAAGCTCGTCTGTGCCGTGGATTGGATGCTCGCCGTGGCGGCATGGGGCTTCGTGAAGGCGGCCGTGAACGATCCCGCCGCGTAATTTATGCTCTGAACGATCACGCTCTCTTGGTTGGGCGTGCCGGCGCCGACGGTGATCGTCTCCCCGACCTGGATGCCGGCGAGCGAGGGCGGCGTGACCGCGAAGGTTCCCGGCGCCAGAATCGCCGTGCCGAGTTGCGTCGGGATGAAGGAGGGAATCGGTACCGGCCCGTGCAGCGTGTTGAGCATCGCGTTCGTGCCGGCGTTGTCGGCGGTGCCTAGCGCATTGCCGGCATTCTGGTTGACGCCGTTGATCGCACCCGCGCTGAGCGCGGAGAGCAGCGAGGGCGGCGGCCCACCGCCGGTGATCGCATCGCTGATGGTAAAGTCGGCCGTCGGCGTGTATGTCGAGGTACCGCCCAGCACCAGGCTCTCGTTGGCGGGATCGCGTTGGAAGACCACGCGCTGGGAGGGGGCATCGAACTTCATCGTGACGCCCAGCTGCGCGCCGTTGAACTGCGAGATGAATTGGTCCAGCGTCGTGGCCGCCGAGACCGTGTAGCCGAAGGTCTCCGTCTGGCCGTCGACTTTGACGGTCATGATACCGGTATAGGTCCCGGTCGGAACGAAGGTGGCGTACGAGCTGTTGCCCTCGATCGTCTGCGAGCTCGAGACCACGTTGTTCGCGGAGTTGATGGCCGCGACGGCGCTGCCCGCGGCTGTGGAGGCCAGGCCGCTGGTGACTTGCCTTGGGTCGGTCAGGCCTACCCGGATGGAGGCTGCCGTGATCGGCATTCCCGGCGCGTTGGGCACGAAGATCGCGGCACCGGGGTTACCGTTGGCATCGTAGGACGACCCGGCGATGCGGTTGGCCGCACTGGCAAGGCTGCCTGCGACGTTGTCGAGCTGCTGCAGATAGGGCACCAGCTTGTTGTCGTAGGCGTCGAGCAGGCCGCCCAACTGGCCGCCGCTGATCTGCGCCGGCGTTGGGTTGTTCGGATTAGGATCGGTCGCGAAGCCGATAACCAG
>JAGWST010000471.1 GCA_028869325.1 bacterium
TCATCGCCTCGGTCGTGCGTGACGCACTCCCGGAGTTGCACGCGGTTCGCCTGCTCGACCCTCGCGAGGCTCCGCCATACTAGGCTCAGGCCTCCTCGCCGAGCACGGACTCTTCGCTCAGCCCCTCGGGCCGACGGGCCAGATTGCAAAGATCACCCCGATTGCGGCGATGACGCCGCCGCTGATGAGCTCACCGTAGCGCTCCAGCGGCCCGAGCGAGATGCGATGCATCGCGTCGGCCGAGGCGACGCAGAGCGCGACGTAGGTCACGACGGTGCTCGCCGCAAAGGCGAGGGCCATCAGCAGCAGCAGCTCGAAGCCGAAGCGGCTCGCGGCGAAGAACGCGGGGATGCCCTCCAACATCGGCGAGGAGCCCAGGATCAGCATCAACGTGAGCCGTGCGCTGCGCCGCTCGCGCTCATCTCTTGCGGCATGCACCCGCTCGTGGTGAGGGCCGCCCCCGCGCAGCTCGCGCAGCGCGGCCAATGCCGTCCAGACCCCGAACGCCACCAGCGCCGCGCTCGAGAGCAGCTCGACCGCGTGTCCGAAGCGTTGCGCGAATGCCACGCCCGCGAGCCACACGATGACGCCGATGAGCAAGGTCGACCCCGTGTGGCCGAGGCCCGCGCCGAATGCCGCCCGCCCCGTCTGCGCACGCGTCCAGCCCGCTTGGCGGGCCGCCAAGGCGATCGGCACCCAATGGTCGGGAACCAGCGTGTGAAAGATACCCACGCCGATCACGGCGGCGATCAGCAGGAGCGATTGATGCATGGGCTGCATCGCTACTTGAGATAGGCGCGCACGACGTCGAGCAGCTCTTCGGCCGCCGCTTCGCGGTCGCTGCGCGCGACCGAGGGGCCGGCAAGGACGTGCGTGCGAACGTGCTCCTCCAAGACCTCCGCCATCAACCCGTTCATCGCCCCACGCGCGGCGGCGATGCGCTGGAGCGCGACGCCGCAGCCCGCCTCGCCATCGAGCGCCCGCTCGATCGCCTCGACCTGGCCGCGGATGCGCCGCACCCGGTTGAGGAGCTTGACTTTCGCCCGGATCGTGTGGCTCATCCTCGGCGCTTCGCCGGGCGCGGGTATAATACCCTTCCGGGGTATAGTATGGAAACGCTCTGCCTCATCACCGAGCCGGCATGCGCTGAGCCCCGCTCAAGCGACGGGGCGCGGGGTCACCGGAACGTGACCACGCTTGTAGATCATCATCGTGCGCTTGAACTCGATAACCGTCTTGCCGTCTTGATTGTATCCGGTGGTCTTGACGGTCACGATGCCGACGTTGGGACGCGAACGTGACTCACGCGCCTCCAGTACCTGCGAGCGCGAGTAGATGGTATCGCCCTCGAAGACGGGATTGGACAGGCGCACTTCGTCCCAACCGAGATTCGCAAGCGCGTTCTGCGAGACGTCGGCGACGCTCTGGCCGGTCACCAGTGCCAGCGTGAACGCCGAGTCTACCAGCCGGCGTCCAAAGGGCGTGCCCGCCGCGTAGACGCTGTCGAAGTGGATCGGATTGGTGTTCTGCGTCAGCAGCGTAAACCAGACGTTGTCGGCATCGGTGACGCTGCGCCCTAGAGGGTGCTCGTAGGTATCGCCGGCCTCGAAGTCTTCGAAGACGCGTCCAGTCCAGCCGATTTTGCTTGTCATGGGCGCTCTCTATCCGGGCCGGCGCCGACTCTCCTCTCCCCGGCCGGCTACCCCGGCCCGGCGAGCAACAGGTGCGCATCGCCGAACTCGTGCCAGAGATACCTCTCCGCCAGCGCCTCGCGATAGGCCCGCGCGACGTGCTCCACGCCCGCGATCGCCTCGAGCATCGCCAGGTGCGTCGATCTGGGCTCGTGGAAGCCGGTCAGCAACGCATCGACCGTGCGCACGGGACGATTCGGCGTGACGACCAGATCCGTCCAGCCTCGCGCGGCGTAGATCCGGCCGCGCGCGTCGGCGGCGCTCTCGAGCGCGCGCACGACCGTGGTGCCGACGGCGATCACGCGCCCGCCGCGCGCCCGCGCCCTCGCAATGGCGGTCGCCGTCTCCGGCGGCACCTCGAAGCGCTCCTCGGGGGGCTCCTCGCCGCGCTCTAGGCTGGCGACGCCGGCGTGCAGCGTCAACGTCGCGATGCAGCCCATGGCGCGCAGGCGCTCGACCAGCTCCGGCGTGAATGGGCGCCCCGCGGAGGGCATCTCGGCGGACCCGGGCTCCCTCGCGTAGACCGTTTGGTAGGCTTCGATCGGCCACTCTCGGGTGACGTACGGATAGGTGATGGGTCTGCCCCAGCTCGAGCCGATCGCGGCCGTCATGGTGAAGCAGATGCTGTTTCTCGACGGCGCGACGCACGCGCGCCTGCGCGGCCTCTGCTCGGCCGCCTTCACCTCGCGCCGCGTCGAGGAAATGATCGA
>JAGWST010000472.1 GCA_028869325.1 bacterium
GCGAGCGGCCGCCGCGTGGCGCGCCAAGAGCAGGTTCTCACGCACGCTGAGCTCGGTATAGATGCGCCGGTCCTCGGGCACGAGCTGGATGCCCAGGCGCGCCCTTTGCGAGGTGGTCAGGCGCCCTAGCTCGGCGCCGGCGAAGCGCAGCGCTCCGCTGGTGCGCACGCTCTCGCCGACGATGGCCTTGGCGGTGGTGGTCTTGCCCGCGCCGTTGCGGCCGATCAGTGCCAGCAGCGAGCCGCGCTCCACGCTGAGCGCGACGTCAAAGAGCACGTGCGCGCTGCCGTAGTAGGCGTGCAGACGGTCGAGCCTCAGGATCGGCTCAGCCACGGCCGAGGTAGATCTCCCGCACGTCGTGCCGGCCGCGGACCTCCTCGGGCGCGCCCGTGCAGAGGACGCGCCCGCGCTGCATCACCGTGATGCGCTGCGCGAGGCTGAAGACCACGGACATGTCGTGCTCCGTGAGTAGGATCGTGATGCGCGTGCGCTCCCACAGAGAGCGAATCAGCGCAACCGTCTGCGCGGTCTCGCGCGGCGACATGCCGGCGGTGGGCTCGTCCAAGAGCAGCAGCCGGGCCTCGAGCTGCAGTGCCATGGCGATCTCCAGACGCTTGCGATCGCCTTGTGAGAGCGTCTCACCGCGCCGGGCAGCCAGATGCGCCAGGCCCAGCTCGGCCAGCGCCGCCTCGCTGCGCGCATGCTCCGCTCCCAGAACGGTGCGCCAACAGACGCGCGAGCCACCCTGTGCGCACAACTGCGCCGCCAGGACGTTCTCCCGCACGGTGAGCGAGGGGAAGATGCGGCTGACTTGAAAGGCGCGCGCGACGCCGCGCCGCACGCGCAGGTGCGGCGCCCAGCGCGTGATGTCGGTGCCGTCGAGCTCCACGCGACCCTGGGACGCCGGGGTCTCACCGGCGATTGTGGCGAAGAGCGTCGACTTGCCCGCGCCGTTCGGGCCGATCACGGCGCGTAGCTCGCCGCTCTCGACCTCCAGCGAGAGGCCGTCGAGTGCGCGGTTGGCGCCGTAGCGCACGACCAGATCGCTGACGTGCAGCGCGCTCACGAGCCGCTCCGCTGGCGGCGAACGGAGAGCAGGCTGAGCAGTCCCTTGGGCAGCACGATCACGAAGAAGAGAAAGACGATGCCCACGTAGAGGATCCATGCCGGAGTGAGCTCGCTGAAGGCGTGCGTGACCCACACGTAGACGAACGCGCCCAGCATCGGCCCCCAGAACGTCGACATGCCGCCGATGAGCGCCATGATGATCGGGTCGCCGGAGCGCACCCACGCCAGCGCATCCGGCGTCACGATCTGGTTGGCGTACGCAAAGAGTCCGCCGGCCAGACCGCCGAAGGCGCCGGCTACGACGAACGCGCCCAGGCGATAGGCCCGGACGTCGATGCCAAGAAAGCGGGTGCGCAGCGGATCGTCACGCAGCGCGCGCAGCAGATTGCCGAAGGGCGAGGCGTGGACGGTCCACAGCGCCAAGATGCCCAACCCGACGCAGGCGGCGCAGAGATACCAGAACGCCGCCGCGCCGCCCAGGCCGATGGCGAAGAGGCTGCCGCGATCGATCCCGGCCAAGCCGTTGTCTCCGCCAAGCGCGGGGATGTGAAGCGAGGCGGTGTAGAGCGCCTGGCCCACGGCCAGCGTCACCATGGCGAAGGCGATGCCGTGCGTGCGCAGCGCGACGGCACCGACCGCCAGCGCCAGCAGCGCGGCGAGCAGCATCGCGGCGAGCAGCAGGAGCGGCGGCGGAACGAGCGCTGAGGCCAGGCCTACGGCGTAGGCTCCCACGCCGAAGAACGCGGCCTGGCCGAACGAGGGGATGCCCGCGTGACCGATCAGCAGATTGACGCTGAGCGCGTAGAGCATCTGCACGAGGACGGTCTCCCAAAAGAAGAGCTGGGCCCCGCTGGCTAGGCGCGGCAGCAGCAACGCGGCGACGATGGCAGCGGCCAGGGCCAGCGTGGCGAGTGCGCGTGCCCTCACTTCGCCAGCTCGCCCAGGCTGCCGGAGCGTCCCATCAGCCCCTGCGGCCGGAAGAGCAGGATGAGGCCCATGCCGATGTAGAGGCTGAAATCCGCCAGGCCCGGTCGCAGCGCGACCAGATACGCGTTGAGCAAGCCGAAGAGCAGTGCCGCGAGCAGCGTTCCGCGGATGCTGCCCAACCCGCCGACGATCACCACCGCGAACGACTGGATGATGAACGAGACGGCGAGGTCGGGGGTCAGTCCGACCAGCGGAGCCACCAAACCACCGCCGATGCCCGCCAAGAAGATCCCCAAGCAGAACATGGCGAGAAAGACCGCGTTCACGTCGATGCCCAGGAGCGCGGCCGTGGCGCGATCTGCGGCGGTGGCCCGCACCATGCGTCCGAACTCCGTCTTCTCCACCAGCCACTCCAAGCCGACGACCACCAGGATGCCCACGGCATAGAGAAAGAGGTCGTAAGACGGAATCGCGACGGGGCCCAAACGGATCAGGCCGAGGAACGCGGGCGATTGGGGTTGTGAGAGCGGCGCGATGCCCCAGAGCAGGCGGCCGATGCCCTCGAAGATCAGCAGCAGCGCGAAGGTGCCGAGCAGCGACGATATCTCCGGCAAGGGATAGAGGCGGCGAAAGAGCAGGCGCTCCGTGAGGGCGCCGGCGGCCGCGGTCGCCATACCCGCCAGCACGACGACGCCGACCAGCATGACCGCCGGGAGCGCATGGCCGCGCGCCAGCGTGAACGTCACGTAGGCGCCCAGCATGAAGAATCCACCGTGCGAGAAGTTGAGCACCCGCATGACGCCGTAGACGAGCGTCAAGCCGCTGGCGATCAGAAAGAGCAGAACGCCTTGGCCGAGGCCGTCGACGAACGGCAGCAGCAGGTCTACTTCACCTTCTCGGCCGGTATCGCGTCCCAACGCGGGCAGACGTATCCGTGCGCCGCGGCGGCGTCGCCCTTGCACTCGAAGACCGTGACCGGCTGCGAGAGCTCGTGGTCGGGGCGGTACTGCAGACGGCCCTTGGGCGTCTCCACCGTCGCCCCCTCGAGCGCGGCGATCAGCTTGTCGACGTCGGCGCTCTTGGCCTTATCGATCGCCGTGCGCAAGGCGTAGATCGTGGCGTAGCCCTCGTACGCCCACGAGTCCGGCGCCTCGCCGTATGCCTTTTGGTAGGCGGCGACGAAGCGGTCGTTCATGGCGTTGCGGTAGGCCTTGTAGAAGTAGTCGTAGACGAACCAGACGTCGGGGAAGTTGGCGCCCAACTGCGCCGCCGTCGGCTCCGAGCCGCCGACGTTGATCGTGGCCGCGAACTTGCCGAACAGGTTCTCGGGCCTCCCCTGCTTGACGACGGCCGCCGTGGCGCCGCCGAAGGTGGCCA
>JAGWST010000473.1 GCA_028869325.1 bacterium
CCGAGGCGGCGCTCTGGCTCTGTGGCGAGCAAGCGGGCTGGGTCTCCGGCGCCTGCCTCAGCGTGGACGGCGCGCAGTGGCTCTCCGCGGGCGTCTACAACTTCCGGGCGGCATACGAGGAGGCGACGGCCAAGGGTAAGAGTGGGGCGAGATGAGAGCGTTCTTCGCCGGCCTCATCGTCGGCCTCGTGGTCATGTTCGGCCTGGTGCGACTGGGATACATCGGCACGGGCCCCTCCAAGCCCGCGGTGGTGGTGGGCCAGACGCCGGCGCCGGCCCCCGCCGCGGCGGCGACGGCGGCCGGCGCAGCGGAGCAGAGCGCAACCCCCGGGCAGACGCCCTCCCAGGAGCCCGGAGGCACGACGGTGACGGCGACGCCGGCGGGGGGCGCGATCGGCGGTAATACGTTCGCTTGGACCGGGCCGCAGGGTACGATCACGTATACCTTCCACGGTGACGGCACGTACGATGCGAGCTACTCGGGCGAAGAGAACGGCGCGCGCACGGTCGGCGCCTCGAAGGGCATGTGGAAGCTCGAGGGCACGCAGCTGAGCACGCACGAGACCGCGGGAACGACGCGGCGTACCACGGGTGGCTCGACGACGACGCGCCCGGCGGGCGCGGGCGACGTCACCTTCGGCACTGCCGACGGCAAGCTCACGGATCCCAAAGGCCGCGTCTACGAGAGGCTGTAGCGCGCCGGGCCGGCGAGCGCTTGCGAGCGCGTGCTAGCGCGGCGGCGTGTTGAGAAAGTTGAGCGTGGCGTGGGCGACCAGCCTCTCACCGCCCGTGACGCTGACCTCGCCGTAGACGATGCGGCGCCCCGCTTTGAGCACGCGCGCCTCCGCGATCAGATCGTGGGGGGCTAGCGCAGGCGCGAGGAAGGCGACGTGCAGGCTGGCCGTGGTGGTCTCTTGATCCTCGCCGTAGATCGAGGCCAGCGCGATGTAGAAGCAGGTATCGCAGAGGCTGGTGATCGCGCCGCCGTGAACGGCGCCCGTGCCGTTGGTGATCTCCTCGCGATACGGCATGCGCATCACGGCCGTCCCCTCACCGACGGACTCCAGCTTCAAGTCCAGCAGCTTGAGATAGTGGCTTCGCCTTTGATCGTAGCGCGCAATGGGATCGTCGACTGGCTTAGGCATGGGCCGCCGATTCCGTGGCGCACGGCTCTTTCCCTCGGCGGATCGCGGCCGGCAGGCGACGCTTGCGGGGGGACGAAAGAGCGGCCGTCATGGTGAACCCGGCCGCCCAGAGGCAGACGGTCCTCTACGACGAGCATCGCGCCTTAGCGGCCCGCATGGTGCCGTTCGGCGGCTTCTCGATGCCCGTGCAATACGAGAGCATCCTCAAAGAGCACGATGCCGTGCGCAAGCGCGCGGGACTCTTCGATCTCTCGCACATGGCACAGTACTTCTTTACCGGCGCGGACGCCGGCGCGTGGCTGGACGGGCTCACCGTCAACCACGTCGCCAACATGAGGCACGGCCAGGCGCGCTACAACGTCTTCACGAACGAGCGCGGCGGCGCGCACGACGATGTCATCGTCTACCGGTTCGACGATGAGCGCTGGATGGTGGTGGTCAACGCCGGCAACGCCGAGAAGATGCTCGCGTACCTGCGCGAGCGGCTCCCCGCCGGCGTCGAGTTCGTTTCCAAGCACGGTATCAACGCCAACATCGCCCTGCAAGGTCCGCTCTCGCAGCGGCTGCTGGCGCCCTTCGCCGACGTCGACCTGGCGGGCGTCAAGTACTATACCAGCCGCGAGTGCGTGGTCGACGGCGCGCCGGCGATCCTGGCCCGCACCGGCTACACGGGCGAGGACGGGTTCGAGATCTTCGTCGACGGCGAGCATGCGCCGCGCATCTGGCGCGCGCTCCTGCAAGCCGGCCGTGCCGACGGTGTGATCGCCTGCGGCCTGGGCGCTCGCGACGTGTTGCGGCTGGAGGCGGGGATGCCGCTCTACGGCCACGAGCTCAGCGAGGAGATCACGCCCGTGCAAGCCGGCCTCGCTTGGGTCGTCAAGTTCGACAAGCCCGCCTTCGTCGGGAGGGAGCCGCTCGAGCGTCAGGCTCGGGCCGACCAATATGCGCGCATCGTCGGCGTGAAAGCGGCCGACGGGCCGCCGCTGCGCGAAGGGTACCTGGTCAAGCACGAGGATCTGCCGCTGGGCGAGATGCGCTCGGGGGCCCCCTCGCCGACGCTGGGCGGCAACATCGGCACGGCGCTCGTCGCCAAACAGGCGGCGGCGCCCGGCACGCGGATCGCGGTGGAGATCCGTGCGCGCGAGTATCCGGCGGAGGTCGTCGCCCTGCCGTTCTACAAGCGCGCGAAATAACGCACTACAGGGAGCGCAAGTCAGCGTAAGGAGATTCGAGAGTGGCGCAGCCGCAGGGTCTGTTGTATTCCAAGGAGCACGAGTGGGCCAAGATCGAGGGCGATGTCGCCACCATCGGCATCACCGGCTACGCGCAGGAGTCGCTTGGTGATATCGTCTTCGTGGAGTTGCCGCGAATCGGGGCAAGGATCGATCAAGGCGGCAACGTGGGCGTGGTGGAGTCGGTGAAGGCTGTCAGCGATCTCTTCACGCCGCTCGGCGGCGAGGTCGTGGAAGTCAACGGGGCCATCGAGGAAGACCCGGGCCTGGTGAACCGGGAGCCGTTCGGCGCCGGCTGGATGTTCAAGGTTAAAGTAGCCGACGCCGCCGCCCAGCGGGACCATCTGTTGGATCCCGAGGCGTACGACCAGTTGATCCAGCAGGCGGAGCACTAAGCAGACATCCAGCGGCGGGGTTTGACGCCCCGGTGGCGAACGAACGAGCAGACCGGGGACGGCCGCAGCCGTCCCTTTCGCGCGTCAGGGTATCCAGCGCGCCGGTCCGTGATCATTCCGCGAAAGGCTCGAACCAGCACCCGTGTACACACCACATACCGCGCGCGACATCCAGGCGATGCTCGCGGTCGTCGGTGCGCCGACGCTCGATGCGCTGGCGCGCGTGCCCGACCAGGTTGCGCTGGCGGTCACGCCGGATCTTCCGCCGGCCACCCCGGAGATCGAGCTCGCCCGCACCTTCGAGCGGCTAGCCGCCCGCAACGGGGCCGCCGGCTTGCGCCAGTTCCTTGGCGCCGGGGCCTATCGCCACTACGTACCGCCCGCCGTCGGCGCGCTCGCGATGCGCGGCGAGTTCCTGACCGCCTACACACCGTATCAGGCGGAGGTCTCCCAAGGCTCGCTGCAGGCGATCTACGAGTGGCAGACCTACATCTGCATGCTCACGGGCTTAGAGGTCGCGAATGCCTCCGTCTACGACGGCGCGACCGCAGCCGCCGAGGCTGCGATCATGGCGATCAACGCCACCGGACACCGCACGCTGCTGGTCTCGCGCGCGCTGCACCCGAACTATCGCGCGGTGCTGAAGACCTATGCCGATGGCCTCGACGTCGCGATCGAGGAGCTGCCCTCGACCGCTGGCGGCCTGACCGAGTGGAGCAGGCTCGCGCAACGGCTGGCGGCGCGGGACGTGGCCGCCGTCGTGGTGCAGTCACCCAACTTCTTCGGCAACGTCGATCAGCCCGACCGCGCCGCGCAGCAGGCCATCCGGGAGTCCGGCGCGCTGTTGATCGGCGTCGTCGCCGAGGCCCTCTCGCTGGCCGTGCTACAGCCGCCCGCGGCGTGGGGCGCCGACATCGCCGCCGGCGAGGCCCAGTCGTTCGGCGTGGCGCAGGCCTACGGCGGCCCGTACGTCGGCTTCATGGCCACCAGACTGGAGCAGGTTCGCCGCCTACCGGGGCGTCTGGCCGGCAAGTCGGTCGACGCGCAGGGGCGCGACGCCTTCGTGCTGACGCTGCAGGCACGCGAGCAGCATATCCGCCGTGAGCGAGCGACCTCCAACATCTGTACCAACCAGGCGCA
>JAGWST010000474.1 GCA_028869325.1 bacterium
ACGACGCCTCGGCGTACGATACGCTGGGCATGGTCTACGCCGCCGAGAAGAAGTACGACGAAGCGCGTAAGCAGTTCGACGTCGCGGCCAAGATGGCTCCGAAGGACCCCTCGGCGATGATGCTCGAGGCGCAGACCTACATCGATCAGAAGATGACGCGGTCCGCCATCGACGTCTATGATCGGATCCTGGCCGGCGACAAGAACAACAAGGATGCCGTCTACGGCAAGGCGCACGCCTACGCCTCGGCCGGTCAGATCGCGCAAGCCGTCGAGCAGTACAATCTGCTCCTAGCGCAGGACCCGAAGAACCTGCAGATCGAGCTCGAGGTCGCCGAGCTCTACGCGGCCCACAACCAGGATGCCGACGCGCAGAAGTCCTTCCAGAAGGCCGTCGACGATCACCCTGGGGCGAGCGCGCCGCTGATCACCTACGGTCAGTACTGGTACGGCAAGAAGCAGCCCGACAAAGCGGTAGCGGCGTGGAAACAGGCGCTGGGCTCCAAAGGCGACGATCCCGATGCGCTCAACGTGCTGGCACAGTACTCGATGTCGGCGGGTAAGTTCAGCGACGCCGCCGGTTATCTGAACAAGCTGATCGGCGCGGTGGGGCCGCAGGGCGCCACGCCGGATCTCTACCTCGGCTTGGGTCAGGCCTACATGGGCGAGAACCAGCCGCAGCAGGCCCACGACGCCTTCCGCAAGGCGTACGACATGCACCAGGATCCCGTCACCGCCATGTCGCTGGCGCAGGCCGATCTGAAGCTGAAGAACTACAAAGAGGCCGCCGATCTCGCCGAGACCGTGAAGAAGAAGGCACCCGCGTTCGTCAAGCAGCAGCCGGTGGTCTATCTGGTGGCGGCGCAGGCGTACGAGGGCCTCCACCAGACGGCGGCGGCCAAAGAGAACTACAAGCAACTGCTCTCCTACGCGCCCAAGAACAGCGATTTGGCAAAGCAGGCCTCCGACGCGATCAAGCGCCTGCGTTAACGGCGGCCTCGAGAGCATGAGGGCATGACGAGGCGGGCGTGAAGATCGTCTACGACCCGCTCTACGAAGAGCACCTGCGCGGCGTAGCGCACCCCGAGACTGCCGATCGCGTGGCGGCCGTGGTTGCGCATCTGCGCAGCCGCGGACTCTTCGATCCGCTCGCTCCGCAAGACGCCGGCGAGGCGGCGCTGCTGCGCGTACACACGCGCGGCTACATCGAGCGAGCCAAACAGGAGTGCGAGAGGCTGGACCAGGGCAGCGTCGCGGAGCTCTCCACCGGCGACACCGTGGTCGGCCAGCGCTCGTACGAAGTCGCCGTCCGTGCCGCCGGCGGCGTGATGACGGCGATCGACTACGCCGCAGCCGGACGCGGCGCCGCCTTCGCGTTGGTGCGCCCACCTGGGCACCACGCGGAGCCGGCACGCGGCATGGGCTTCTGCATGTTCAACAACGCGGCCGTCGCCGCGCGTGCGTTCGCCGCCGAGACGGGGCAGCGCGTGCTCATCGTCGACTTCGATTACCACCACGGCAACGGCACGCAAGCTATCGTCGGGGGCGGCCTCTCGTACGTCAGCACGCATGCGCATCCGGCCTATCCCGGCACCGGTGTGCGCTCGCTGCGCCGCACGGCCGAGGGAGATATCGACGTCAGCGTGCCGATCACGCCGTTCGGCATCAGCACCGAAGGCTTTATCACCCTGTGGGCGACGCTCTTGCGCCAAGCCGTGGCGCTGCTGCAGCCGCACGCGATCGTGGTCAGCGCCGGCTACGACTACCTGAGCGGCGATCCGGTCGGCGATCTGGGGGTGGGCATCGAGAGCGCCGATGCCTTGGGCGCGCTGTTGCGCGAGGTCGCGCAGGAACGCGGCGCCGCGGTGGCCTTCTGCCTGGAGGGCGGCTACGATCCGGTCCAGCTTGGCGTGGCTGTTGCGCGCACGCTCTTCGCGTACGATACGGGAACGGTCGCCCCCGAGACCGATCCGCGTGCCGTCCCCGCGCCGATTCGTGCTCAGTTGGAGGAGATGGCCGCGTGGCCGGAGTGAGACGACGCCCCCCGATCCCTTACGATCCGCGTACGTTCAATCAAAAGCTCGGCATCGCGTTCCAGAGCCGGGTGCCGTTGCTGATCGGTCTGCTGACGCTGGTGGCCGTTCCGCTGCTGTTGGCGCTGCAGCTCGGCGCCGAAGGCGATCCGGCCTGGCTCTGGACGCTTCTGCCGATCGCGGCGGCGGTGGTTGCGTGGCGCCTGCGCAGCGCGTTCAAGCTCTCGGGATGGGTCCTGGCGGCGACGGTGATCCTCGCGTTCGTGCGCGAGGCGCGGCTCTATCGCGGCGCCTTCGGGCTCTTGCCGCCACGCGCCGCCTCGGCCACCGCCGACGCGCACGCGATCGTGATCGGTACCTTCGGCTTCGCCGCGCTCTGCGCCGTCGCTGGTGCCGCGGCATGGGTGGTGCGTGCCGCCGTCGCCGATCGCACGCGTCCTGACGCGCTGGCGGCCCTGCGCTCGCCCTTGCGCGTGGTGTTCGCCGGCGCCGGAACCTTGGACGTGCTGGAGTCGGTTGTGGCCGGTGCGGCCGGCGTGCTGGCAAGCCTCGTGCTCTCGCCGGCGCAGACGCCGGCCGGACTCTTGGGCACCGCCTGCGCCGCCGCCGTCGGCGCCTACGCCTCGGCTCGCTTCGGCATCGCCGGCGTGTTGGCATATGCCGGTGGCATGGCCTTCATCTCCGTCTTCGCGGCGGGGATGTACGATGTTCACTCGCGCTTGAACACGCTGGCCGCTCCCGTGCTCTTCGTCGCCGCGAGCGCCGCGCTCTTGGCATGGTTCGACATGGGCTTCATCGCACTGACGTACGTCGGCCGCCAGCGGCGCTTCGAGGCAGAGCAGGCAGACCGCGCCGCGGCGACGGGCATCGTCCCCGAGTGAGACGGCGATGCGCTACGTGATCTTCGCGCTTCGCGTGGCGATCGGCGTGGTGCTGCTGGTGGCAGGGCTGTTGAAAGCGCCGAATCCCGCCGCGCTCGCCTCCACGATCGTGGGCTTCCAGCTGGTGCCCGGCGCGATCGCGGGACCGATGGCCGTCTTTCTGCCGTGGTTCGAGATCATGTTGGGGGGCTACCTGATCGTGGGGTACTTGACGCGCATCGCGGCATGGGTCGCCTGCGCGGAGTTTGCCGTCTTCGCGGCGGCGATCGCCTCGGTGGTGGTGCGCGGCATCCACGTCGCGTGCGGCTGCTTCGGTCAGCGGGATGCGGCCCCGGCCTCGTGGCTGGACGTCGCGCGCGACGTGCTGTTGGCACTCGCGGCGCTGGTGGTGGCGGTACGCGCGCCGGGCGCGCTGGCCGTGGATGGGAGGGAGAGAGTATGAGCCGCAAGCCGCAGACGCCTCCGCGCGGGAGGATAGGTCCCATCGTGACGGTGGCGATCCTGGCGATCCTTGCCGTGGGCGCGGTCGTCTACTGGAGGCTGCACGGATCGCAGGCGGCGCTTACGCCGGTGGGAGCCAAGCACGTGCTGCTGGCGGTTGGCCAAACGGCTCCGCCGTTCGACGTTCGCACCAGTACCGGCGAGGTGAAGAGCGCCGATCTCGCCGGCAAGGCTTGGCTGGTGGAGGTCTTCGCCGTCTGGTGTCCGCACTGTCAGAACGAGGCGCAGACGCTGACCCAGATCTCCAAGAAGTACAACGGTAAGCTGGCCGTGGTTGGCATCGTCGGCAGCCCGTATGGCTTCGACGAGAACTCGCCCATCAGCGAGGGCGACGTGACGAAGTTCGCCGCCGACTTTGGCGCCGGCTACCCGTTGGGTTTCGACACGACGGGCGTCTCGCCGAATCCCTATCTGCGCGACGGCTTCCCCAGCCTCACCCTGGTGGCGCCGGACGGCAAGGTAGCCTGGGTCGACGCGGGTGAGATCGACGGAGCGGCCCTCGAAAAGCAGATCAACGCGGTCTTGAAGTGACGCTTGCGCGGTGCCGGCGCGATTGCGGAGCGGACGCCTAGCGGAGATCAGCGCTGCGTGCAATCCGCGCAGCGTCCGTAGAGCTCGATGGCGTGGTCCTCCATCTCGAATCCCTGATCGTTGCGGAGATCGCGCGCAAAGCGTTCCAGCGGCCCGCAGCGCACCTCCTCCACCCTGCCGCAGGAGCGGCAGACGGCATGATGGTGGTGCTGAACCGTGCAGAAGACGTAGGCGTTCTGGCCGTGCTCGTCCGAGCGGGCCGCCGCGATGCCAAGCCCCACGAGCAGCTCCAGCGTCCGATAGACGGTGGAGAGCGAGATCGATGCGCCGCGCGAGAGCAGCAGCTCGTGCACGGCGTGCGGCGTGAGGTAGCGGCGCTCGTCGCGCAGCACGGCGGCTATGCGCTCACGCGTCCGCGTGGCGTAGCGCCCGCGCTCGTGCAGGGTCTCGGAGATCTCGCTCATGCGATGGGACCCTGCGCGCGGCGGCCAATCGCCAGCGCGATGAAGAAGCAGAGCGTTGCCACCAGCACGATAGTGGCGCCCGAGGCGGCGTTCACGTAATACGAAAGGTAGAGCCCGCCGACGGCGCAGAGGGCGCCGATGCACGCCGAGACCAGCATCATGCTGGTTATGCGCCGCGTCAGCTGGAAGGCGGCGGCGGCCGGCGTCACCAGCAGCGCGGCGACTAGGATGATGCCGACGGACTCCAGCGAGACGATGATGGTCAGCGCCAGCAGCACCAGCAACGCATAGTCGACCCAGGCCGTGGGGATGCCGGACGTCTGCGCCACGACCGGGTCGAACGACGTGTAGAGCAGATCGCGCCAGAAGACCACCAGCACCACGGCGACGATGCCGGCGAGCAGCAGCGTCAGCGTCAGGTCCAATTGCGAGACGCCCAAGATGTTGCCGAAGAGATAATCCTGCAGGTCGACGGCGTAGTTCTTCAACTGAGACATCAGAAAGACGCCCAGCGCGAAGGCGCCCGTGAAGAGCACCCCGATCGCCGTGTCCAGCGAGACCCTGCCGCGCCGCGTGATGTAGCCGATGCCCACGGCGGTCGCCACCGCCATGACCGCGGCGCCGGCGTAGTAATCGAGATGGCGCAGATAGGCGACCACGATGCCCGCGAACGACGCATGCGCGATGCCGTCGCCGATAAACGAGAGCCGGCGTACCACCACGTAGCATCCGACGATGCTGCAGAGCACGCCCACCACCAGTGCGGCGACGAAGGCGCGCACCATGAAATCGTAGGCGAAGGGGGCGATCAGGACCTGCACGAGACTCATGGCTTGGAGTGTCCGTGGGCGTGCGAGTGTGCGAGCTGGGGATGAGCGGAGAGAACCTCGTCCGTGGAGCCTTCGAAGATCTGGCGCGTCTCGAGCACCAGCAGCCGATCGAACCACTCGCGCGCGCGCTCGAGATCGTGCGTCGACATCATCACCGGCTTGCCCTCGCCGGCCAGGCGGCGCACGATCTCCAGCAGCGTCTCCTCGGTGGCCGCATCGACGCCCGTCGCCGGCTCGTCCAGCAGGTAGATCGCCGGCTCCTGCGCCAGCGCGCGCGCGATGAACGTACGCTGCTGCTGGCCGCCGGAGAGCTCGCCGATCGGCCGATCGGCCAGGTGTAGCATACGCACGCTCGCAAGCGCGTCCTCCACCAGACGGCGGTCGCGCGTCGCAAAGGGGCGAAAGCGGCCCAGCTTTGGAAAGCGTCCCATCGCCACCACGTCGCGCACGGTGGCCGGGAAGCTCCAGTCCACGGCGTCGATCTGTGGAACGTAGGCGATCGATCCCGGCGGCAGCGCATCCGGCTTCTTGCCCAAGACCTCCAGCGAGCCCGAGCGCACGCGCAGCAGTCCGGCGGTAGCCTTTAGAAGCGTCGATTTGCCGGAGCCGTTGGGGCCGATGATTCCTAGCACCTCCCCCGGCGCCAGCGAGAACGTGACCTCGGCCAGCGCGACGCGGCCGCCGTCGTACGAGACGCAGAGACGCTCAGCGATCACCGCCGGAGGAGCGGCGGCCGGCGCGACCGTGTTCACGCTCATGCGTGCGACTCCGGCGGCCCGGAGAGCGCCTTGACGATCGTCTCCGTGTCGTAGCGCAGCATTGAGAGATAATCCGAGACTTGCGGCTGCTCACCCACGGAGTCGTCGTAGAGGCTCTCGACGGTGCGGACGCCGGCCGAGCGGGCCAGCTCGTCGACGAGCTTGGGATTGAACTGCGGCTCGGCGAAGACGGCGCGCACGTGATGGCTCCGGGCCAAATCGACTAGATGCGCCAGCTCGTAGGCACTCGGCTCCTGGCCGGGATTGCGCTCGATGACGCCGATCAAGTTGAGATCGTAGCGCTTGGCGTAGTAGTACCACGCGTTGTGGAAGACGATCATCGTGCGCTGCCGCGGCGGAATCGTGGCGAC
>JAGWST010000475.1 GCA_028869325.1 bacterium
CACGCCGTCGACGCGCAGCGATTGCAGAACGGTGAGCGGAGCGTCGCTGGTGCCCGGCGGAAGATCGACCAGCAGGTAGTCGAGATCGTTCCAGATCGCCTGCTCGTAGAACTGGCGGATCACGCCGGCCACGATCGGACCGCGCCAGACCATCGCCTGATCCTCTTTGTCGGTGAGCAGGTTGGAGCTCACGACTTGTATGGCCGTCTGCGTCACCGCCGGCACCATCAACGCGCGCGGCTGCTGACCTGGCGCGGGCGGCGGAGCCGTGGGATCCTCCTGCAAGCCCAGGGGCTTGGTCAAGCCGAAGAAGCGCGGAATCGACGGCCCCGTGATGTCGGCGTCGAGAATCCCGACGTGGTAGTTCTTGCGGCGCAGCGCTACCGAGAGCAGCGAGGTGGTCAGCGACTTCCCGACCCCGCCCTTTCCCGACATGATCGGGATGACGTGCTTGATCTTCGCGCGGCGGGTGAACTCCCCGGGTGCGCGGCGCAGCGGAATGGTATCTTCGTGGCTGATCTGCGGCACGCGCCCCGAGAGGCGGGCCTGTTTGAGCGCCGAGATGACCGGCTCCATGCGCAGGCCGTGTGCGTTGACGCCCTGCTCGATTGTCTCGTACTTGTTGACGCCGCAGCCGCCGCAGTGCAGGCCGAATCGGCTCAGCACGTCCGCGGCGATGGGCATGGCCTCGACCAGGGCGTTGATCTTGGTCTGCGGCGTGATCTCGATGGTAGCAGGCATGATGCTCTGGGCTTCGCCCCGGGGGGTGGCGGGTCCCCGTCTGGCGTAGCCAGCCGCCCATGCCCTCCTGGACGCTTCCTAACGGCCTGCGCGTCGTCCATCATCCGCTCGCGGGGCGTCTGACCACCTGCGTCGGCGTCACGATGCGCGTGGGCTCGCGTGACGAGCGTGCCGGCGAAGAGGGCGCGGCGCACCTGGTGGAGCATTTGGCGTTCCGCGATACCGCACGCTACTCGGCGACTCAGATCACTGACTTACGCGAGCGACTCGGCGGCGGCTTCGAAGCCTCGACCGAGAAGGAGTTCACCGTGTACTCCGCAGGCGTTCCGGTGCACGGGGTCTGGCGTGCGCTCGATCTGCTCGCCTCCCAAGTTCGCGAGCCGCTCTTCCACTACGAAGACGTCGTGCGCGAGCAGCGTATCGTGCTCCAAGAGCTGGCCGAGGCGGAGGAGGACTTTGAGGATCGCAGCGGCGTGCTGGCGGAGGAGCTGCTCTTCGGCGACGGCCTGGGGCGCGAGATCGCCGGCAGCAGGCGCAGCGTCAGCGGGTTGGATGCGGCGGCCATTCGCCGCTTCCACCGGCGCACGTACTCGCCGCGGCGCGCGGCGGTGGTGGTGGCCGGCGACGTCGACCGGCAGCGTTTCGCGCGTGA
>JAGWST010000476.1 GCA_028869325.1 bacterium
ACGTAGGGCACGAGCGGGGCCCCTTCACCCCCGGCGGCGCAATCGGCACGCCGGAAGTCGTAGGCGACCGTGACGCCCAGACGCTCGCGGATGGCGAAGGCGTCGCCGATCTGCAGCGTGGCGCCGCCGGCGTCCGGGCGGCGTCCGAGGTGGTAGAGCGTCTGGCCGTGAGAGGCGGTGAAGTCGATCGCGATCCCGCGCGCCACGCGCGCCCCCGCCTCGCCGAAGGCCGCGCCTACGTCGGCGTCCAGCTCGCAGACCGCGCGCGCGCCGCCGTCTGCAGGCGGCAGCGCCGCACGCAATCGCGCGGCAAGCTCCTGCGTGTAGGGAACGCTCTCAAAGCGCTTCAAGCTCAGGTGGTAGCCCTGCGCGCGCGGCCGCAGATCGACGGCGGCCACGTCGATGCCGTCGAGCGAGGTCCCCGAGATGAGTCCGACGACGATCACGACGCCTCGCGCGGCTCCGCGGCAGCCTCCGCATCCAGCAGCGCTGCCTCGAAGACGGCCTGGCGCAGCGCGCGCGTGTCGTTGCGGTCGACGTAGACGCTGTTGGTCAGCAACACGACCGCAAGGCCGCGCTCCGGATCGGCCCACAGGCAGGTTCCCGTGAAGCCGGTGTGGCCGAACGTTCGCTCCGACCAGTAACGCCCGCACGAGTTGTTCTCGCTGGTACGCAACGCCCAGCCCAAGCCGCGCCGCAGGATCGCATCCCACGCCTGCTCACGCACCGCCTCACGCGTCAGCGCCGCGGGCAGCAGGCGCTCGCGCTCCGGCTCCAAGTAACTTCGCGCGAGCGTGCTGGCCGTGCGCGCATCGCCGAAGATCCCCGCGTGTCCGGAGACGCCGCCCATCGCATAGCACTTCTCGTCGTGGACCTCGCCGTGCATCAGCCGTCCGCGCCAGCTGCAGCGCTCCGTGACGGCGATCCGCGCGCGCAATTGCGTGGACGGCAGGTAGCCCACGCCGGCGCCCGCGCCCAGCGGCTCGAGCACCTCGCGACGCACGAATGCGGCCAGCGGCACGCCGGCGGCACGCTCGATGACCAGCCCCAAGATGATGAAGCCCAGATCGCTGTAGACCACGCGCTCACCCGGCGCGGCTGCCAGCTCCGCCTCGAGGGTGAACTTGCGCACGTCGCCGTCGTCCAGCGTGCGCACATCGACGCCGGAGCGCAGGCCGCCCGTGTGCGCGAGCAGCATGCGCAGCGTGACGCCGGCGCCGGCATGGCGCCACTCCGGCACCCATGCTCCGATCGGCTCATCCAAGGCGAGGACGCCGCGCGCAGCCAGGCGCAACGCGGCCGTCGCCACGAAGAGCTTGGTGAGCGAGGCATAGTCGAATAGGGTGTCGCCTTGCACGATGTCGCGGCCTGGCCCGAGCTGGCCAACCGCAAGCTCCGCGGCCTCGCCGCCGCGCTCGACCCGCAGCACCGCCGCCGTGAAGCGCGATCCGGCATGCGCGTGCAGGACCGCCTCCGCGCGCGGCAACGCGATCACGGCGATACCGCCAGCGCCACCGGCATGCTCCCCGTCACGGGAGCCGCCCCCGTCAGCGCCTCCGCCACCGCCGCCAGGCTCACGTCTTCGTCGCCGAAGGTACAGAGCACGCAGCGCGCCTGCGGCAGCAGCTGGGCGTCGTGAGGCTCGCGCGCAACGATCAGCAGCGCATCGGGATAGAGGCCCAGGAGCGCGCGCGCGGCATCGAGCTGCGCCGGATCGTGCTGCGCGCGGCGCACCACGACGGCGATGCGCGCGCCGTCGCCCGACGACTCGATCTCGCGGTGTGCGCGCTCCACGTCCTGGAGTGAGGGCGAAGGTCCCATGCGCACGGTCCGCGCATCGATTCCACGGCTCTGCAGCATCCTTGCGAGCGAGCCCTGGCTCTCGCGATCGACCGCGCCACCCTCGGCGGCGGAGGGCGAGAAGGCAACCACCACGCAGCGGCTCTCCCGCTGCCAGTGCGGCAGCCTGCCGCGATACATCACGAGCGACCGGCGAGCCGCCTCGGCGGCTACCCCCGCGTCCGCGGCCGGCAGCTCCGGCGGCGCGTCCAGGCGCATCCGCAACGCGTCGACGCGTGCAACGGCCTGCTCCAATCGCTCCAGCGGCAACGCGCCGCTCCCCACGGCGGCCGCGATCGCGGAGGCGATGCGCTCCGCCAGCGCCAGCGTGTGGCTCACCACCAAGAGGTCGGCGCCGGCGCGCAACGCCTCCACGGCGCCGCGCTCGCTCCCCGGCCCCTTGGCGATCGCGCCCATCTCCAGGCAGTCGGTGATGCAGACGCCCCTGAACCCCAGCTCGTCACGCAGGAGATCGACCAGCAGGCGATGGGAGAGCGTGGCGGGGACGGCATCGGGCTCGAGCGCCGGAACGCGCACGTGCGCCGTCATAATGCCCGCGATGCCCTGCTCGACGGCACGCCGGAACGGGAGCAGATCCCGCGCGCGCAGCGTCGCCGCCGGCGCATCGAGGACCGGCATGCCCAAGTGGCTGTCGTCGGCCGTGGCGCCGTGGCCCGGGAAGTGCTTGGCGACGGCGGCGACGCCGCCGGCCTCCAGCCCGCGCGCCACCGCCAAACCCAAGCGCGCGACACGCTCGGGATCGTCACCGAACGAACGCGCCCCGATGACCGTGTTGCGCGGATCGCTCACGACGTCCAGCACCGGGGCGAAATCGAGGTTCGCGCCGGCACGGCGCAGGTCGCGCGCCAGCACCCGGCCGGCGCGCTCGCAGATCGCCTCGTCGCCGGCGGCGGCCAAGGCCATGGCCGAGGGCAGCTCGACCGCGCCGCGGCGCAGGCGCGCGACGCGACCCCCTTCCTGATCGACGGCCACCAGCAGGGGCGCGTGCGCCTCGCAGGCTTCGCGCACGCGATCGACCAGCCGGCGCGTGGCGGCGACATCGACGACGTTGCGAGAAAAAAGTATGACGCCGGCGGGCCGCAGGGCACCGAGCGCCGTCAACGTCGCGCGCGAAGGCTCCGTTCCGTCGAAGCCCACGCACAGCGTTCGCGCCGCGAGCCGCCGGAGATCGATCGCCACGCGGCGATCAGTGCAGGCGCACGATCTGCGCGATCGGCTCGCCGCCGACGATCGTCATGTAGACGTCGACGAGCTGGCCGGGCCGAAGGTCGCCGATCGAGAGCGGGTGATTTCCGCGCTCCTCGAGCGTGGTGGTGGGCGTCAGCACGATGCGGCGGCTGGCGCCCCCGGCGTGCACGACAAAGACGTTGCGCCCGTAGTCGACGGAGACGACGCGTCCGCTGATCACGCCGCCGCGCGCTGACTCCTGGTTGGCGCGGCCGCGGCCGTGGCGCTCGTTGCCGCTGTCCTCGTCGCCGTTGCCGTGGTCCCCGTGCGGCTTCTCGGCGAAGTACGGCGACATCGCCGCGGGGCTGGATAGCGCGAGGGCCGGCGTGGGCCAAGACGACGCGGACACCAAAAACGTGCCGATGGCGAGAGCCATAACCGCAAGGATCGGATGGACGCGCATCTCGCTGTGGTAACGCACGGGAGAAAGGTTTCGTTACCGCTACGCCGCAAAGCCTCCGTGCGATGACCGATTTACCGCTTCGCCGGCTTGGCTCGACGGGTCTGCAGGTTACGGCGCTGGGCATGGGGGGCGAGGGCATCCTCCGGACCTTTGGGTACGGCGCCGAGGCCTCCGCCGTGATCGAACGAGCCCTTGCCGAGGGTATCCGCTACTTCGAGAGTGCCCGCGCTTACAGCGGGAGCGAGGGCTACTATGGCGCCACGCTGGGGCGGCGGCGCAGTAAGATCTTCCTCGCCTCGAAGGCGCACGACCGCACGCGCCGGGGAGCGCTCGCCCAATTGACGACCACCCTGCGGGCGATGCGTACGGAGTATCTCGACCTGTGGCAGCTGCACGATGTCCGGGAGTGGGCGGAGGTGGAGTCCTTCCAGGAGTCCGACGGCGCCTACGCCGCCTTCGTCGAGGCGAAAGAGCGGGGCTTGGTGCGCTTCATCGGGGTCACGGGCCACCATGATCCGGCCGTCTTGCGCGCCTGCCTCGAGCGCTTCCACTTCGATACCGTGCTCTTGCCGGTCAACCCGGCGGAGGCCGCCCGCGGCGCGTTCGCGCGTGAGGTCGTACCGGCGGCGCGGGCACGCGGAATGGGCGTCGTCGGGATGAAAGTGCTCTCGCGCGGATTGCTGCTCGACGCCCAGCTTGGCCTCTCCGCGGGCGAGCTCTTGCGCTACGCGCTCTCCCATGACGTCGACGCCGTCGTCGTGGGCTTCGACGATCCCGCTCAGGTCTCTGAGGCCGCGTCGGCGGCGCGCGCCTTCAAGTCGATGGAACGCGCGGAACGCACCGTCGTAGAGGCCGGCGTCGCCGCGCACGCGGCAAAGTTGACCTACTACCGGCGGACGCAGGCGCTGCGATGAGCGTTGGGCGGCCCTTACGCAAGAAGCGCGCCGGCATATGCACCACGGTTGCCGGCGGCAACCGCGGCACGCAAGGCCTTGACGCGCTCGTCATCTACCGCCAGCCCCGCTAGCACGATACGCAACGCCAGCAGGGCCTCGTCGGCCGCACGCGCTCCGATGGCCTCGAACGCGCGGTAGTAGGGCTGCGCGGCGGGAATCTCACTGCGCTCGGCCAGCAGCGCATCGATGAGCGCCGTCTTCGGCATCCGCTTCTCGAAGAAGTAAGCGTCGATCGCGTCGGTGATCATCGTGAGGTCTTACGGTGTCGGGGCGGTTGCGGCCTGCGGCGGAGCCGCCCGTTGCGTCTCCAAGTTCAAGATGAGCTGCTGGCTCAAGATCTCTTGGAGGCGCGCACTCTGCCGGCTCAACGCGGACTGCAGCTCGATCCCATTCACCTGCTGTTGCAGCTGCATCTGCTGCCGGCTTTGGTCGAGCTGCCGCTGCAAGTTGGCGTCGAGCTGCTGCTGCACCAGCTGACTCTGGAGCCGGTACTGATCGGCGGCGTGCGGTGAGGTGCACGCCAACGCCGGAAAGACCAGAATAGCGAACACGAGCGTGCCCGCCTTTCTCGCGGAAGCCTTCTCAGTCATGTTCTCTCACCTCGCTTCGAGGATGTAGACGCGGCCGGCGCCGCGATCGCTGGCGAAAACGATGCCGTCGCGATCAACGAAGAGATCGTTGACCTGCGCCGAGCGCTGGCCCGCGGGGGCATCGGGGACGCACGCGGCGAGCTCGCGTGGATGCTCAGGATCGCCGATGTCGACGTAGAGATAGCCGTCCCGCGCGATGAGCTGCATCGCTCCGCCGCGCCGCGGAAGATCGATCGTCGCGATTGGAAGCAAGCGGTTCATCGTTATGCGTGCGCTCGGCTAGCATGGAGTTCCACGATCGCGCGCGATTCCCCGCGCTACGCCGCTGAGCGCGCGGGAATGATCGGAACCAGGAGATAGCTCTCCCGTCCCGGTCCGGTGTGGATCGTCGTCGTGCCGCCTGACGGGATAGCACCCCTCGCCGACGGGGCGAAAGACGTCGGCTCTTAGGACTACGCCGTCGTCCATCGGGATCGGGAGGTCCCAATCGATCCGCATGCCGTCCCGTACCTCGGCAGCCTCTGGCATGCCAGGTACGGTTCGCGCCGCGCCGATCGTCATCTTTCCCGCTCCCCTTCTTTGCCGGGTGTCGAAAAGGCGGACGAGCGGTCTCGCGGCCGGCGGGTATATGGCCAGACACATCCCATGCGCACGGGGGAGGGTTACGCGTATGCCCAGGTATCTGATTCACGCTCAGTACACGGCGCAGGGCCTCAAAGGGCTGCTCAACGAGGGCGGGTCAGGACGGAGGGAGGCCGTTCGAAAGGCTACGGAGGCGATGGGCGCCAGACTCGAGGCCTTCTACTTTGCCTTCGGCGACGACGATACGATCTCGATCGTCAATGGCGGCGACAACGTCGGCGCGGCAGCCGCCTCGTTGACCGCGAGCGCCAGCGGCGCAGTGCGCACAAAGGTCACCGTGCTCCTCACGCCCGAGGAGATCGACGAGGCGGTCAAGCGAAACGTCATCTATCGGCCGCCGGGCGGGTAGGCCGTTCCGCCTCCGCCGCCACAGCCGCCCCGTCTCACGAACGTGCGCTCCTCGAGAGTACGCTCGCGAGTTTTTCGAACGAGCCGGTCCAGCCATGCTCGTGACGGTCGCGAGAGCCTTCGTCCGCGAAGTTTTCGTGGGTGAGCACCAGCTCCGTCTCCGCACCGCGGTCGTAAAAATCGAGCGTCACGAGGGTATCGCCCTGCGGTGAGGGCTCGTCGCCCTCCCAGCGGAAGGTGAACGAGAGCCGTTCGGGCTCGCGGATCTCGCGGTAGACCCCGCCGACGGCGAATCGCTCGCCATCGGGCTGCTCCATCGTGATGCGGTATGTGCCCCCGACACGGACGTCGAGCGTCGCCTCCGGAGCGGTCAAATCACCGGGGGCCAGCCAGCTTTTCAACACCTCGGGTGTCGTCCACGCGGCAAAGACGCGTGCGCGCGAAGCCTTGAACGTGCGGCGCATTACGAGCCGATGGCTCGCGGCAGCCTTGGTATCGGTCATCTCTTCTCCTTTGGTTTGGATGTGCGTGTGAGGTAGTCGTCAAGATTGTCGAGAGCTGC
>JAGWST010000477.1 GCA_028869325.1 bacterium
ATCAGCACGAGCGAACGGTCGACCGGGAGCCCAAGCGCTCGCCGCAGCACGATCTTCTCGCCGCCGGCGGCGAACTTCGGGTTGACCGGGATGCCCGTCACATGGATCCGCTCGGGGCGCACGCCGCGCGCCCCGAGCGCGTTGCGCATCTCGGCGGTCGCCACGGCGTACGCGTCGATGTTGCGATAGATCCAGAAGGGGTGCAGCGCGAAGTCCGTGACGATGCCCATCACCTGAATGGTATCCCCGAACTGCCGCTTGTACTCCGACATCACGCCGCACGGAAAGGCGTGCGTGCAGACGACCACGTCTGCACGCGAGCGCTCGACCATCGTGCGCAGCTTCGCCGCGGTGAATTGATTGATCCACGTCTTGAAGCTGCCGACTTTCGTGGCGCGCTCCGCTTGATCGTAGATATAGCGATAGAGCTGCGGAATGGTTTTGACCATCCCGATGTAGCCATTGGAGACCAGCCGAGAGAAGATCGAGGCGGCGTACTTGTACGAGTCGACGATCTCGGACTCGAATTCGCCGGGGTACTCATCCTGCAACGCCGCGCACACCGCCGCCGCGGCCGCGGTGTGGCCAACGCCCACACTTGCGGAGAGGAACAGAATACGCGCCACGTGCGCTTAGTCGCTTTCCTCCGCCGACTCCTCGGCGAGGGTCAAGAAGTGGTCCAGCACCTCCTGCGCAAGCTCCTCGTCTTCGAGAATCTTGCCGAGCTGATCCGTGACGATGAACTCGTCGTTCGCCTTGTTGTAGCAGATCGCGTATGAATCGCGGTTCTCCTCATCTTCCAGGAGACCGACCACCTCGTATTCCAGGCGGCGATCGTCCTCGGTCTCGACGAGCAAGACGTCTTCGAGCTCGAGCCTCCCCGATGGGGGCTGTCCATTGTCAGAAATCGCCGTAACCTCCCGCCCCGAAGGCTTCGCCAGCGGACGAAACCGCCCCGATTGGGGTCGGAGTAGGTTCCGGGAGCGCGCGCCCCCCTCCTACTTGAGATACCGCGTAATGTTCGCCTGCTGCTCTTCTAGCGTCCGAGCGAAGGCATGATGACCGCCGCCACGATACACGTAGTAGAGGTACGGCGACGCTTGTGGAAAGAACGCCGCGTGCAGACTTGCAGCGCCCGGGTTGGCGATCGGCGTGGGCGGAAGACCTTGGTAGCGGTACGTGTTGTACGGCGAGTCCAGCGCCAGATCGCTCTTGGTGATGACCGCATGATGCGTGGGAAGCGCGTACTCGATGGCCGCGTCGACCTCCAGCGGCATCTTCATTTGCAGCCGATGGTAGTAGATGCCGGCCATCAGCGCGCGCTCGCCGTCAGCCTTGGCCTCGCGCTCCACCAGTGATGCGACCGTCACCACCTCTGCTATCGTCATGCCCAGACTCCTCGCGCGCTCGACCGCGTCTTGGGGCAGCCGCTGCTCGAACTCGGCGACCATGCGCTGCGCGTTTGCCAGCGGCGTGGCATGGCGGTCGAAGTCGTAGGTGTCGGGAAAGAGAAAGCCCTCCA
>JAGWST010000478.1 GCA_028869325.1 bacterium
GGAGAGGCGAGGTGTAAAGAGGCGGAACAATGGCGGCGGCGGCGGCGGCGGGCGGCACCGTGAAGGACGGGCGCATCGAGGTCCAAGGCGACCATCGCGATCGCATCCTGCGCTTTTTCGAGGCGCGCGGTGTACGCGCCAAGCGTGCCGGCGGCTAGGAGTGTGCGGGGTACGGCAAAGATGAGCGAGGCGAAGTACTATTTGTTCAAGAGCGAGCCGTCGTCGTATTCGATCGATGATTTGAAGCGCGAGCGGCGCACGGAGTGGAGCGGCGTGCGTAACTTCCAGGCACGCAACGTCATGCTCGCGATGCACGTCGGCGATCTCGGCTTCTTCTACCACTCCAGCACGACGCCGGCCGGCATCGTGGGGATCTGCCGCGTCAGCGCGGAGGCCCATCCCGACGGCACGCAGTTCGATGCCGCGAGCCCGTACTACGACCCGGCCTCCTCGCCGCAGGCACCGCGTTGGAAGTGCGTCGAGGTGGAGTTCGTGGAGCGGCTTCCTCGCATCGTGACGCTCGAGGAGGTGAAGGCAGACCCCGCGCTCACCTCGATGGTGCTCGTCCAGCGCTCGCGCCTCTCCGTGCAGCCGGTGACGCCCGCGCAATGGCGGCACATCGTCGCGCTCGCGCGCAAGGCGCCCGCTCACGGCTAACGAGACGCTGCTCCATCAAGCGGCGGTCTATGCCGCCGGCCATCGCACGGAGCTGCTGCTGCAGCTTCGCCAACACGTCACCCTCGCATTCAGCGCGCTGTTCCTGGCGATCCTCATCGCCTACCCGCTGGGCGTCTGGATCTCCGCGAGACGGCGCATCTCGGCGGCGGCGCTGGGTACGGCCTCCGCGCTGCGCGTGGTCCCCAGCCTGGGCATCCTGGCGCTTCTGCTTCCCGTGCTGGGCGTGGGGACGCCGCCCAGCCTGGTAGCGCTGCTGATCTTGGCGCTGCCGCCGATCCTGGTCAACGTCGACGCCGGTTATCGCGGTGTGGAGCCCGCCGTGCTCGACGCCGCCGGCGCCATGGGGATGACGCGCTGGCAACGTTTTCTGCGGGTCCAGACGCCGCTGGCGCTACCCGTCTTTCTGACCGGGGTGCGCGGCGCGGTGGTCGAGGTGATCGCCAGCGCGACGCTCGCCGCCTTCATCGGCGGCGGCGGGCTGGGCGAAACCATCATCACCGGCATGCAGGTCAACAATCAAGCCCAATTGCTCGTGGGCGGCCTACTGGTCGCCCTTCTCGCGCTCGGGGCAGAGCTCGCCATCCTCCTCATCGAACGGAGCATCGCATGGAGACGTTTGCAACCACGCTGACTCGCGGCTCGCTCTTGGCCGGCCTCGCCACACTGCCGTTCGCGCTGCAAGACTGCGCTCGAGGGGCGGGTGAGCGTCCGGTCGCGGTGGGCTCGAAGAACTTCACGGAAGAGCTCATCATCGGCGAGATGTACGCCCAGCTGCTCGAGCACGCGGGATACTCCGTGCGGCGCAAGCTGAATCTCGGCGGCGTCGCCGTGGCGATGGAGGCGATGCAGCGCGGCGACATCGATCTCTACCCGGAGTACACCGGCACCGGCTTGCTGACGGTATTGAAGCAACCGCCGCTGCACAGCGCGCAGGCCGTCTACGACGCCGTCAAGCGCGGCTACGCGGAGCGCTATCAGATGACCTGGCTGGCCGCGGCGCCGATGAACGATACGCAGGCGTTGGCTACCACCGCGGCTATCTCCCAGCAGTACGATCTGCGCACGCTCTCGCAGTTGGCGGTGCTGGCCCCCAAGCTGCGCTTCGGCGCGATTCCCGAGTTCGTGAGCCGCCCCGACGCCCTGCCGGGCCTCAAGCGATTCTACGGCGGGTTCAACTTCAAGAGCGTGCGCATCTTCGACATCGGCTTGAAGTACGAGGCCTTGCTGCACCACGACGTCGACGTGGTGGTGGCCTTCGGCACGGATGGTCAGATCGACGCCTACCACTTGGTGATGCTCGAGGACGACAAGCACTTCTGGCCGCCTTACCACGTCGCCCCCGTCGTGCGCGACGACGCGCTCAAGCGCTGGCCGAAGATCGCGCCCGCACTCGACGCGCTCGCCCCGCATCTGACGGACGTTGCCGTGCGCCATCTCAACTGGCAGGTCGACGGCTCGAAGCAGGAGCCCGCCGACGTCGCCCGTGCCTTTCTCAAGACAGCCGGCCTGACGTAGCGCCGAAGGCGAGCCATGGCGAGCATCCGCTTCGACGGCGTGCGCGTGGTCTATCCCGGCACCGCGAGGCCGGCGGTGGACGGCGTGACGCTGGAGATCTCCAGCGGCACGCTGGCTGTGCTGCTGGGGCCCTCGGGCTGCGGCAAGACGACGCTCTTGCGGACGGTGAATCGTCTCCAGCCCGTCGAGAGCGGCCGCATCGAGATCGATGGCCAGGACACGGCGGCACTCGATCCCATCGCTCTGCGCCGCCGCATCGGCTACGTCATCCAAGCCGTCGGGCTCTTCCCGCATCTGAGCGTTGCGCAGAACGTGGCCGTGGTCCCCAATCTCTTGGGCTGGCCGCGCGAACGCGCCGATGCACGCGTCGACGAGCTGCTGGCCCAGGTCTCGCTGGAGCCGGCGACGTTCCGATCGCGCTATCCCTCGCAGCTCTCGGGCGGACAGCAGCAGCGCGTGGGGATCGCACGCGCGCTGGCCGCCGAGCCGCAGATCCTGTTGATGGACGAGCCGTTCGGCGCCGTCGACGCGATCGTGCGCGCCTCGCTGCAGCGAGAGACGCGCAGGCTGCAGCGGCGTATCGGGGCGACGATCCTCTTTGTCACGCACGACGTGGACGAGGCGCTGGAGCTCGCCGATCTCCTGGTGATCATGCGCGACGGGCGCGTGGAGCAACGCGGGCGGCCGGCGGCGATTCTGGCGCACCCCGCGACGCCGTTCGTCGCGGAGCTCACCGGGGCGGGCGACGCATTTCGGCGGCTGGGCGTGACGACGCTCGGGGAGCTGGCCGCCGCGCGGGCGGCCAGTGCCCAAGCGCCGGCGGCCGCCGAGTCCGGTGAGATCCCCTCGCTCGCCCCGGGTGCGACGTTGCGCGAGGCGCTGGGGGCGATGTTGGCCTCCGGCGCGCAGCGCGTACGCATCACCGGCGACGGCGGGGAGAGCTCGACGCTCGACGTGGGCGAGCTGTGGCGCGCGCTGCGCTCGCAGGACGCGGACGGCCGAGGATGAGCTGGCTGGCCGGCCACGCCGGCATCATCCTCTCGCGCACGCTCGAGCATCTGGCGCTAGCCGGCATCTCCTTTACGATCGCGCTTGCGATCGCGGTCCCGCTGGGAGTCTTTGCGGCGCGCCGCCGTCGCGTAGGCCTGCCGCTGATCGCCGCGCTCGATGCCGTCTACACCATCCCGAGCCTGGCGCTTTTGGCCATGCTGATCCCGGTGCTGGGCCTGGGCTTCTGGACCGCCGTGACGGCGCTGGTGGCGTACGCGCAGATCATCCTCGTGCGCAACGTCATCAGCGCGCTCGAGAGCGTCCCACCGTGGATGGTCGACGCCGCGCGCGGCCTCGGTATGACGCCGTTGCAGATTCTCGCCCGCGTCGAGCTGCCGATCGGCGTGCCGGTGGCGATCGCCGGGGCGCGCGTGGCGGCCGTCTCGATCATCGCCATCGCCAGCGTGGCGGCCTGGATCGACGCGGGGGGCCTGGGCGCCTTGATCTTCGACGGCATCGAGCGCCAAGATATCCGCCTCATCGCCGCGGGCACGTTTGGCATCGCGGCAATCGCGCTCGTCGCCGACGCCGCCTTGCGCGTGCTGGAGCGCCGGCTTACGAAGCGCGGAGCAGGCTGAGCGCAAACCTCCGCTCGGCGTCGTACCACGTCTTGGTGCGGGCGAATCCGCCGTCAGCGGCGATCGCATCGATCTCCGCCTCGTCGTACTTGTAGGAGTTCTCGACGTGGATGCGCTCGCCGGCGAAGATGCGCAGGTCCAGATCCAGCGCCTCCACGCGCACGTCCTGCGAGCGCAGGCAGACCAGATGGCTGGCGACGCAGCCGCTTGCGGAGTCGTAGGCGGCGACATGACGGAAGCGCGTCAGGTCGAAATCGCCGTTCAGCTCGCGGTTGATGCGCGCGAGGATGTTGCGCTCGAAGGCCGCGGTCACACCCAGCGCATCGTCGTAAGCCGCCTCCAGGACAACCGGGTCCTTGCGCAGATCGGTGCCCAGCAGCAGGCCGTCGCCGCGACGCAAGGCGGCGCGAATGCGCCGCATCAGCGCGCCTGCGTCCGCGCGCTCCAGGTTGCCGATGTTGGAGCCCAGGAAGAGCGCCAGCGCGCGCTCGCCGCTCAGCCGTAGCGCCTCGAGCCCGGCCTCGTAGTCACCGGCGTAGCCGAGGACGGTGAGGTCGGGATAGTCGTTGACCATCGCGCGCGAGGCCTCGACGAGCGTCGCCTCGGCGATGTCGATGGCGTGGAACTGCACGGCACCGCGTGCGCGCAGCGCGGCAGCCAGAATCAGGCGCGTCTTGGCTCCGCTCCCCCCACCCAGCTCCACGATCTCGTCGGGTCTGTCCATCGCGCCGATGATCGCATCGCTCTCGCGCTGGAGAATCTCACGCTCCGCGCGCGTGAGGTAGTACTCGGGCAGCTCCGTGATCGCCTCGAAGAGCGCGCAGCCCAGCGCGTCGTAGAGGTACTTGGCGGGAAGGCTGCGCGGAGGGCTGCTCAGGCCACTGCGCACGTCGTCGGCGAAGCTCTCGCCTCGGATCGGCAAGCGCCTCACCCGCCAACGCTCGCTGGTCAGTATCACAGTCGCAGGCTCCCATCGGTCAGGAATCGACCTTGCGAAGGGCGGGCGTCCTCGCCACGGGCCGGCGTGCGGCGCACGTACCGGCCGTCGGACTCGAGCTCGCGTGCCATCGCATTGTCGGAGAGGTAGACGGTCAAGAAGCGCTCGCGGATCCACTGCCGCAGCCGCGGATCGTCGATGGGGACCATCACCTCCACACGGCGGTCCAGATTCCTGCCCATCCAATCGGCACTCCCCAGATATACCCGCTCCGAGCCGCCGTTCGCGAAGTACCAAGCCCGAGAATGCTCGAGGAACTGGCCGACGATGCTGGTCACGCGGATGCGCTCGCTGACGCCGGGCAGGCCGGGCCGCAAGACGCACATCCCGCGGATGACGAGGTCGATCTCGACGCCGGCCTGCGAAGCGGCGTAGAGAGCGCGGATCACGGCATGGTCGGTCACGGCGTTCATCTTGGCGACGATGCGCGCCGCACGGCCGTGGCGGGCGTGCTCGGCCTCGCGTTCGATCAGGTCGATGACGGCGGCACGCAGGTTGATGGGCGCGACCAAGAGCTTGCGATAGTGCCCCCGGCGCGAGAACCCGGTCAGGTAGTTGAACAGGTCCGTGACGTCGGCTCCGATCTCCGGACGGCACGTGAAGTACGAGAGATCCGTGTAGAGGCGCGCCGTCCGGTCGTTGTAGTTGCCGGTGCCGACGTGGACGTAGCGGCGCAGCCCGTCCTCCTCTTTGCGCACCACCAGCGTGGTCTTGCAGTGCGTCTTAAGGCCGACCAAACCGTACACGACGTGTACGCCGGCGCGCTCTAGATTGCGCGCCCAGTGGATGTTGTTCTCCTCGTCGAAGCGCGCCTTGAGCTCTACCAGCGCCGCCGCCTGCTTGCCGTTGGCCACCGCCTCCATCAGCGCACGCACGACCGGCGAGTCACCGCTGGTGCGATAGAGCGTCTGTTTGATCGCCAGCACGTGCGGATCGGTGGCCGCGTCCTGCACGAATTGCACCACCGGATCGAACGAGTCGAAGGGGTGGTGGAGCAGGATATCACTCTCGCGAATCGCCGCGAAGAGATCGCCGCGGCCATGCAGACGCGCCGGAACGGTCGGTGCGAAGGGCTTGTCGTGCAGCTCGGCGACATCCAGATTCGCCAGCGCCATGAACTCACCGACTGCCATTGGACCGTCGATGCGGTAGACGTCTTGCTCCTCGACCTCGATGCCCTCCATCAGCAGCGCGAGCATGTGCTCCGGCATGCGCACGTCGGCCTCGAGCCGCACCGCGGTGCCGAAACGGCGCTTGCGCAGCTCCGACTCCACCATCTCCAGCAGATCGTCGGCCTCGTCCTCTTGCAGGTCGAGGTCCGCGTTGCGCGTGACGCGGAAGCGGTACCACGAGAGTACGCGCATGCCGGGGAAGAGCTCCCCCAAGTTGTCGCCGATCACGTCTTCCAGGAGCGCGTAGCGGTAGGCCTGGCCGGGCAAGGGCTGCAGCGGGATGAAGCGCGGAAGAACCTGCGGGACCTTGACGCGCGCGAAGTGCGTACGTTCGTGGTCACCGCCGGGATCCTCGATCTCCACGGCCAGCGAGAGGCTCAGATTCGAGATGTATGGGAAGGGGTGACCGGGGTCCACCGCGAGCGGCGTCAGGACGGGAAAGACTTGGTCGTCGAAGTAGCGCTTGAGCGCGATGCGATCCTCGGCGCGCAGGGCCTCGTGGTCGACCAGGAAGAGGTTGGCGTTGGCAAGCGCAGGCAACAGATCCTCGCGCAGCCCGCCGACGTGGCGCTCGATCAGCGGATCCAGCTGGCGGCGCAGGATGCGCAGGTGCTCGGCGGGGAGCCGCCCGTCATCCGAGGGCGTGACGACGCCGGCATCGATCTGCTGCTTGAGCCCCGCCACCCGAATCATGAAGAACTCGTCGAGATTGGTCGCGAAGATCGCGAAGAACTTCAATCGTTCGAGCAGCGGATGGCGCGGATCGAGTGCCTCTTCGAGCACGCGCGCGTTGAAGGCGAGCCAGCTGAGCTCGCGGCTGAAGTAGAGGCTGGCGTCGTCGAGGTCGAGCTCTGCGCTGATACCCGGATGCGGCAGGTCCTCGCCCGCGGGTTTCAACATGGGCTCGACCGATTCGCCGCTGTGCGTGGGGACGACCTCCAACGCGGAAAAGAGATTGCGGGGTCGCGAAGAACCTGCGTGCGGTGAGCCGCCGCCTTCGCGCCCTCGTGCCGCTAGCCGCGTTGGTCCTTGCCTTCTACCTGGCGTACTTCGCCGTCCACCATCGGCAGATGCTCGAGGCGTGGCTGATCGATGCGGGGCCGCTGGGGCCGCTGCTCTCGATCGCCGTCTATATTGGCCTAGTGAGCTCGCCGTTCGTCTCCTCGGATATCATGGCGCTGCTCAACGGCGCGATCTTCGGCTTTTGGGAAGGGGCTCTGCTCAACTGCGTGGGCATCATGCTGGGCGCCGTGAGCACCTACCTCATCGCGCGCCGGACGGGGGAGTTTCTCGATATCCACGAGGACTTGGAGAAGCTGCCGCCGTGGATCAAGCGCCTGCCCGTCGGCTCTCCGCTCTTCCTGCTGGGCCTGCGCATCGTCCCCTGGATCGGCGGCACCATCGCCAACAACGTCGCGGGCTTCTACAAGATCTCGATCTTTCGCCACCTGTGGACCACGGCCGTCGTCGCCCTCCCCGTGGCGATCTTCTTTGCCTATGTGGGCCACCGGGCGGCCGGCTTCATCGCCATCGCACGGTAGAGCGAACGGGCGTTCGCTCATGCCTTGGGGGCGCCACGGGAGGCGTCGGAGGCCTCCTGCAAGGGTATCTCGCGGTAAGGCAACAAATCCCCGGGCGGTAGGTTCTTGGCATGGCGGGCCGCCATTCGGGCAGCGCGCCGCTTGAGATGCTCACGAAGCCAAATCCCGCCGACCGCCACGACCAGGCCGATCGCGTACGCGAAGATGAGCACAAGGGTCAGGGGCGAACCAGGGTCGTGAGGACGGATCAAGCCAAGCATCCTCCTCTCCAGGACCATCCCCGAGCCGGGACAAGTTGCGCCCAGCTCAGTGAATAAGGAAGATCACAGAAGCATGGCCGAGGCCGGAACATTTCCCACCACCCTGATCGGGCGCCGCCGTTACGTCGCATCGGTCTCCGACGCCGACGGCCGAAAATGGACGGTCTGCGTCGAGGGCCGGTCGAAGGACGAGGCGCGCGGCGCCGTGGAGCCGATGCTCCGCACCGGCGAGACCTTGCACGGAATCGCCGAGCAGTAACCCGCTCCCCATCATGAGGCGGAGAATCCTCTTCCTGATCTCCGACAGCGGCGGCGGCCATCGCGCCGGCGCCGAGGCTATCGCAGCGGCGCTCGCCGAGCGTCCGGATGCCGAGGCGCTCGAGTACCGCATCGAGGATGCGCTGGTCCAGTGCCGCTTTCCGTTGAGCGCGCTCAACACCGGGTACCACCTAGCGCTGAAGTACGGGCCTTTCGTCTACGGCGCCCTCTACCACGCCACCAACGGCGAGCGCCGCTACCGCACGCTGGTCGAGAGCTGCACCTCGCTCTACCGCCACGCGCTGATGCGCCTCCTGCGCTCGTACAGTCCGGACGTGATCGTCTCGGTCCATCCGTTGCTGAATCATGTGGCGTTGCGCGCCCGGGCCGAGGTCGGCAGCCGAGCCCCGGTGCTGACCGTCATCACGGACCTCGGGCGGGTACACGCGGGCTGGATCGCCCCCGCCGCGGACGCCATCGTGGTTCCGTCGGCCGAGGTGCGCAGCGTAGCGATCGAGCGTGGCGTCTCGCCCCAGAAGGTCCACCTGCTCGGCCACCCCGTGCATCCGCGCTTCGCCGACTACGACGAGTCGCGCCAAGAGATCCGGCACCGCCTCGCGCTTCCGCAGGAGCGCCAGGTGGTGCTGCTGATGGCCGGCGGCGAGGGCGGCGGCAAGCTCTCCCGCATCGCCGATGCGATCGGCACGGCTGGTTTGAAGAACGCCCACGTCGTCGTCTGCACGGGGCGCAACGAAACCCTCAAAGAGCGTCTCGACGAGGCCCGTTCCGCCTTCGACGTGCCGATGACGGTGCTCGGCTTTACCAGCGAGGTTCCCGCGCTGATGCGCGCCGCGGATCTTCTGGTGACCAAAGCAGGGCCTGGCGCGATCGCCGAGGCGTGCGTCGCCGCCGTCCCCATGATCGTCTACGACTATGTCCCCGGCCAGGAGCGCGGCAACATCGATCACGTCCTGCGCACCGGCATCGGCGAGGTCACGCTATCGGTCACGCAGACGGTGCGCGCCGTGCAGCGGCTGCTCCGCGATCCGCGCCGCCTAGAGCGAATGCGCGAGTGCGAGCGGCGGATCGCCCGCCCGCAGGCCTCGCGGCAGATCGCGGATCTGGTGATCGGCTTCGCCGGCATCCGGCAGCGTCAGCTCGCCGCCGCCCGCTGACCTACCCCTCGTCGCGCATCGCCCCCCGGAGCGCCTCGACCAGCGCCTGATCGTCCTTGTGACCGTGACTCGCGACGGCGTGCTGCCGTGCGACGGTGAGGACCTCCTCCTCGGTGCCCGCGATCGTCAGCGAGCACTGCGTCTCACTCGGGAACCAGCGGCAATCGATCATCTTACGGGTTGCGCTTACCATGGCGTCTCCTCCGTTGCTTTGCGTCTTCGGCTCACCCGCTGGCGCCTGTCTGCCGGGCCCCTCGCGTGCCGGCGCGGCCCGTGGATCTTCGGCGAACGATCGCGTGTGACTCGTTCCGTATGGGGAAAAAGCGTACAATCGGTGCAGCGCGTTGGCAATACGCCGTTCGGCGTAGGGACTGCTTGATGGGCCTTCTATCCTACGCAGATTACCATGCGATCCTGTGGACGATCGAGGAGCTCTACCGCGCGCGGCGCCGCGACGGCGCGCAGCTCGCCATGCTGGAGCGGATCAACGCGCTGATCCCGTGCGACGTCGGCTCGATCAACGCCGTCGACCCCATTCGGCGACGCGTGATCTCGTACGATCTGCCGCCGGGCATCTATCGCTCGTGCGGAGTCCAGCTCGCGCTCGAAGCCCATATCACGGAGCACCCGGTGGTTGCGCGTTACCTCTTGGAGCCGCAGACCACCGTGCTGCGCATCAGCGACGTTCTCTCGCAGCGCCATTTCGCGGAGACCGCGCTCTACCGCGAATTCTACGCCAAGCTCGGCCTCTCTCACGAGCTGACGGGTGTTCTTCCGGGCGGCGCCGCGGGAGTGTTGATGGTCGCGCTGGAGCGCGCCACGGGCGACTTCAGCGAGCGTGACCGCGACGTGCTGGCGCTGATCCTGCCGCATGTCGGCGAGGCCTCTGCCGAGGCACTGCTGGCCGAGTGCCGGCGGGCCGAAGCGGACGCCCCCGCAGGCTCGGCGCGCTTGACGGAGCGCGAGAGCGACGTGTTGAGCCTGGTGGCGGGCGGAGCCACGAACCGCAGGATCGCGGAGCGGCTGGGCATCTCCGCCCGCACGGTGCAGAAGCACCTGGAGCACGTGTACGAGAAGCTCAACGTGCGCACACGCACCGCCGCCGTGGTAACGGCCAACCGCACGCTCAGCTCGCTCCGGCTCTAGCAGGTTGCGGAACCCCCCGTTACCGGCCGCTAGTAGAGGGTGCCCTTGCCGGTCCTCGCCCAGAGCGCCTCATCGGCAGCCGCCCAACGCTCGAAGCCCCCCGCTTGCGCCGCGACTTGCGCCCCCCACTCCGCGGCCTGTCGCTGCATCGCAGCGGCCGCCTTCGGGTCGGTGATCGCCGCGGCGGCGATCGTCGAGACCCTGCCGTACAGTCGAATGATGTCGTCGTCGCGGGAGTGCGGAGAGTGCGCCGAGTTCGTCAGCAGCACCACGATCGTCCGCGTCGCGGGATCGACCCACAGGTCGCAGCCCGTCGATCCCTCGTGCCCGAAGCCGCCGTAGCCGAAGATCTCTCCGCGGTTGGAGGAAAACGTGGTCGCCTCATCCCA
>JAGWST010000479.1 GCA_028869325.1 bacterium
AGCAAGAGGGCAGCCGTCGCCCCGAGTGTGGTCCGCCGCATGGTCACGTCACTTGGTTCGCAACGGACCGATGACCGCCTCCACGCTCTCGCGCGCCAGCGAGCCCTCGCGGATGAGCAGCGGCGACTCCCCGCTGAGGTCGATCACCGTGGAGGCCTGGCCCAACGGCGTCGCCCCGCCCTCAACCACCAAGTCGGCATCGGGCAGCTCGTCGGGGGCCGCGGCATCGCCCAGATAGGGCGCCTGACCGCTGAAGTTCGCACTGGTGGCCGCAAGCGGGCCGCTCGCCTCGAGGATCGCCCGGCAGAGCGCATGGTCGGGTACCCGCAGGCCCAGCGTCTCGCCGCCGGCGGTCACGCTGCGCGAGACGAACGGCGGCCGGCGAACGATGACAGTGAGCGGTCCGGGCAGGAAGGCGCGCGCCGCCTTCTGCGCGCGCTCGTTCTCATCCGTATACTCGAGCAGCTCGGCGACGCTGGCGAGGTGCAGCGAGAGCGGCTTGTGCGCGGGCCTGCCCTTCGCCGCGTAGATGCGCGCGATCGCCGCCTCGCGCGTTGGATCGCAGCCGATCCCGTAGACGGTGTCGGTCGGAAAGATCAGCACGCCTCCGGCCGCGATCACACGATGCGCCGCCTCGGTGATGCGCTCCAGCGGCTCGCGTCTCGTATCCAACGTCAACATCGCGCGGCTCCGCCATCCTCCGCGATCACGAGACGCCGACGCGCAGGCGCGCGATCAACGGCTGCGTCAATGGCAGCGGCGAGGCCGGCAGCGGCTGCAGCGGGCGCTCGCGAAAGAGTCCCGGCTCCAAATCGGGGAAGAGCGTGTCGTCGTGGAACGACTCCTCGATGAGCTGCGTCTGCGCGCCGGCACCATCGAGCGCGCTGCTCAACGCATCGAAGCGCGCGACGTGCACGTTGAAGCGCTCCACCGCGTAGTCGCGCGCCTGCCCCGTGGTCACCAGGAACGGCCAATCGCTGGAGGCCAGCAGCAGCAGCTCGCGCCCGGCCTGCGCGGCCATCTCGCGCTCGCGCGGCGCTGCGTAGGCACGCGCGGCGATACGTTGCATCGCATATTCGCAGCGATGGATGACGGGCCACATCCAGCCGACGTCTTGGTTGTACCAGACGCGGTTGTCGCCGGCCTCGCCCCAAGAGGACTCGCGCAGCGCGCCGATCGCCGGCGCGCCGTGCCGGTCCAGGTACTCGCTGGGCGTGGTGAGGGCCACGGCACCGCGCTGGTGGATGCACCGCAGCACCTCGCTCAGCCAGCACGGCCCCTCGGCCCACCAATGCCCGAAGAGCTCCGCGTCGAACGGCGCGGCGACGATGCCGGCGCCGCCTCCGCCGCGCGCGAACTCGCCCAAGAGCCGCTCGACCAACTCGGCGAAGTGCGCCCCGTGTGCCCGCGCGCGCTCCTGTGCCTCGCGCGGGTCGTAGAGCCCCTTCGCTCCCAGCGCGACCTGCGGCCCCGTGACGCGCCAGTATTGGTTTCCCGAGCGCTCGTCGCGCTTGTGGAACTCACGGTATGCGCCGTCGCCCGGGTAACCTTGATCGCGCGACCACACCTGGCGGCTGACGCGCGCATCGCGCGCGAAGGCGGCGACGCCCGAGGGCAGCAGATGCGGCAGCAGCGTCGCCTCGTCGCTCTGCGCGGCGGCCGCGGCCTCGGCATCCGCCACCGGGGCGGTCGCCTCGACGGCGAGCGTGGCGCTCCACGCGCCCGGGCCGCGAGAGATTCCGGAGAGCGCATGCGCGTCGACGAAGAAGTAGCGGATGCCGCGCGCGGCCAGCCAGGCGTCGAGCGCCGGACGGTAGCCCGGCGCGCCCGCCGGCTCGTACGCGCCGCGATAGGCGCACTCCGGGAGCCAGATACCGCGCGGCTCCACGCCCAGCAGACGCTGCGTGGCGGCGATGCCGACCTGCAGCTCCGCGTCGAGCGCGGAATCGGTGGCCAACAGCGGCAGGTAGGCGTGGGTCGCGGCGCTGGTGATGACCTCGATCGTGCCGGTTTGCGCGAATGCACGCAAGGCGCCGACCACGTCGCGCTGCCAATGGTGGCGCCAGCGCTCGCGGCGCTCCGTCAGCTCCGTCAGATAGTGCTGCGCCAGCGTGCGCCGCGCGCCGTCCAGCGCATCGGCGCGCGGATCCAGATCGCCGCGCGTGAGGGCGATGCGCTCATCCAAGTACGCGTCGAAGGCCGTGCACAGATGTCGATCGCACAGCTGCTCCAGCAGCACTGGCGTTACACCCAGCGTGATGCCGCCGCGGATGCCCTCGCGCGCCAACCCCTCGATCGCTTCGAGCAACGGCAGGTAGACGTCGAGCAGCGCCTGATGGACCCACTCCTCACCGAACGGCCAGCGCCCCGCCCGCCGAACCCATGGCAGGTGGCTGTGCAAGACGAAGGTGAATGCGCCGGCCATCGCTAGCGCCTCAGGTGACCGCGGCTCGAGAGAGTATCAAGCAACACGCTCATGCCGTACCCCCGGAGGCGGGCGGCTACGCGCGGACGCGCTGTCCGGTCCCCATCGCCACACATGAGAGCGGGTCCTCGGCGATGATCACCGGGATACCGGTGACCTCGGAGAGCAGCGTGTCGAGACCGCGCAGCAGCGCTCCGCCGCCGGTGAGGATAATGCCGCGATCGATGATGTCGGCCGCCAGCTCCGGCGGCGTCTTCTCCAGCACGCTCTTCACCGCGTCGACGATCGAGCTGATCGGCTCCGAGAGCGCCTCGCGCACCTCTTCGCTGGTGATCTTCACCGTCTTGGGCAGGCCGTTGATGAGATCGCGGCCGCGAATCTCCATCGAGAGCTCCTGCTCCAGGCGATGGGCGCTGCCGATGCGGATCTTGATCTCCTCGGCCGTGCGCTCGCCGATCATCAGGTTGTAGACGCGGCGAATGTGGCGAATGATGGCCTCGTCCATCTTGTTGCCCGCCACGCGGATCGACTGCGAGACGACGATGCCGCCCAGCGAGATCACGGCCACGTCCGTGGTGCCGCCGCCGATGTCGAGCACCATGTTGCCGCTCGGGCCGTCGATGGGCAGTCCGGCGCCGATGGCCGCCGCCATCGGCTCCTCGATGATGTCGACGTCCTTCGCTCCGGCCAGCTTGGCGGCGTCGCGCACGGCGCGCTCCTCGACGCTGGTGATCTCGGCGGGAACGCAGATCGTCACCGACGGCTTGGGACGAAAGAGGCTGGAGAACAGCGAACGATCCTTCGTCACCTTCTTGATGAAGTAGTTGAGCATCGCCTCGGTGACTTCGAAGTCGGCGATGACGCCGTCGCGCAACGGGCGGATAGCTTGGATGTTCGCCGGCGTCTTGCCCAGCATCTGGCGTGCTTCCTCGCCCACGGCGA
>JAGWST010000480.1 GCA_028869325.1 bacterium
ACGACGCCTCGGCCCAGCGCGCCGACGAGCACGGCGACTACGGCGTGGTCGACCCCTTCTTCGCCGACTGGTGGCCGCGCCTGATGCGCTTCCGCGGCGAGCATCCCTCCGCTGCGCGCGAGACGATTGCGCGCATGCGCGTCGAGCGGGCCGAGCACTTCGCGCGGGTCGAGGAGATCGTGCGCCGCCGGCAGAGTCCGTTGCTGCGCGCGCGCAACGTGTTGCGCTCGCTGAACTACGCGCAGCGCTGGCGCCTGCGCGCCCTCTCCGCGCTGCGCTACGGCCTGCTCTAGTTGGCGCGACGTCTGCCGGCTTCGGGGGGCGCGGCACCCAGCGAGAGGATCGCTTCGCAGAGCACCGTGATGGCGCCCTTGAACGTGGACTCGTCGATGTCGAAGGTCCGCGTGTGGTGGCCGCCGCCGGTGCCCGATCCCACCACCATGTAGGCCGCCAGGCCTCCGCGCTCTTGCACGCGGCGCATGAAGTAGGTGGCGTCCTCGCTCCCCGGGGCTTGGTGCGGCCTCAGATCGACTCGCACGGACGGTACGCCGGCGGCCGCGTGCGCGATCGCCTCGGCCAGGGCGGAATCGGAGTCGGCGGTGGTCGTGCGCCCCATCGTCTCGATCTCGACCTCGACCTCCGCCGCCGCGGCGGCGCCGCGGATGACGGCCTCGGCGCGGTGCAGCATGTAGTCGGCGATCTCCTCGCTATCGCCGCGCACCTCCAGCATGCAGAACGCCTCGTCGGGGATGACGTTGCGCCCCGATCCCGCGCGCAGCACGCCCACGTTCACGCGCGAACGCCCAGCGTGATGACGCGAGATCGCGTAGAGCCCTAGCGTCGCCTGCGCCGCCGCCAGCAGCGCGTTGCGGCCCTCCTCGGGGCGTCCTCCGGCGTGCGCCGCGCGTCCGCGAAAGCGGACGTCGAGCTTACTGCTGGCCAGGTGGCCGGTAACGACGGGGTAGAGCGTGCCGCTCTCTCCGTCGCTGCCGACGTGAATCGCTACGAAGCAGTCGACATCGTCCACGACGCCGGCGCGGACCATCGGCACCGCCCCGCGTCCACCCTCCTCCGCCGGCTGAAAGATGAGCTTCACGCTGCCATGGATGCGGCTGCGCGCGGCGGCGAGCACCTCGGCGACGCCCAGGCCCATGGCGACGTGCGTATCGTGGCCGCAGGCGTGCATGATGCCGTCGTGCGCCGAGACGAAGCCCTCGCGCGCGGGCGGGTGGCCGGTAGAGGCATCTTCGCGGATCGGCAAGGCGTCCATGTCGACGCGCAACGCCACGACCGGGCCGGCCTGCGCGCCGCGCAGCGTGCCGACCACGCCCGTGAAGCCGCCCTCGAAGGCACGCAGCAGAGCGGGATCGGCCCCCTCCGCCAGAGCGCGCTCGTAGGCCGCGCGCAGCTCGGCGGCGCTCGGTACGCCGACGCGGCTGGCCTCGTCCATGACCTCACGCCCCAGCCGCACCTCCAAGCCAAGCTCCCGCAGACGCGTGGCGACGATGGCGGCGGTGCGAAACTCCGTCAGGCCGAGCTCCGGATGGCGATGGAGATCGCGGCGCGTGGCCACTGCCTCCTCGAATGCGCGCTGGTAGCGGGCCTCCTCGACGATCATGCCAGCCTTCTCCTCCGTTGCACGACACCCAAGCGCGGGTCGGCCACGTCACGCACCCAGTCGCCCAAGAGGTTGACGGAGAGCACCAACGCGACCAGAGCCAGCCCCGGAATCACCGAGGGCCACCACGCGCCGCTGAACAGGAATTGATAGCCTTGGGCGATGCGGATACCCAGATCCGGCGTGGTCACGGAGACCCCCATGCCCAGGAACGAGAGCGTGGCGGCCAACTCTACCGCGCGCGGTACGTCGACGGAGATCTGCACCAGGATCGGCCCTACCACGTTGGGCAGGATGTGGCGCAGGA
>JAGWST010000481.1 GCA_028869325.1 bacterium
ACGATGCGCTTGCAGCCGTGCTCGCCCTCGAGGACCTGGGGACTGCCGCCTCGTACGAGATAGCACCCCCCGAAAGCGGAGACGGCCTTGGCCGCGAGGGTTTTGTAGCTGTCGTACCCCGCCGTATCGGTGACGTCGATCTCGGCCAAGATATAGCCCTTTGCTTGCGACTCCGTCGGCATCGTCGATCACTCCTTGCAGTGGCGGTTGCGTCCGGCCCGCGCCGAGCGCGTGGCGTCAAAGTGCAGGGTGTTCTCCGTGCGTGGCGATGTCCTGCAAGGCGCGCGGCCTTGCGTCTGCGCGGCGCTGAATGACGGCGCGACGGAGTGGCCCGCACCGGCGCTGAGAACTGGTCCTTTTCATGCGCGCTCCGGGATGCGAGAATCCAGGCATGAGCCAGAGCCGACGCACGCGCGTTCAGCGCCTGCCCGAACGCGGAGTCTACGAGCGTACCGAGATCGAGCGCATCCTGGACGCCGGTCTTACCTGCCACGTGGGCTACGTCGTGGACGATCAGCCCTTCGTCACGCCGACCGCATATTGGAGGACGGGAGATCGGCTCTATTGGCATGGCTCCTCCGCTAGCCGCATGTTGCGGCAGCTGGCCGCCGGAGTCGCGGCATGCGTCACCGTCACGCACGTCGATGGTCTGGTCTTGGCGCGCTCCGCCTACCACCACTCCATGAACTACCGGTCCGTGATGGCGCTGGGCACGGCGTACCCGCTGCTGGACCGGGAGGAGCGCCTCGCCGCGCTGCACGCCTTCATGGAGCGCGTGGCGCCCGGCCGTTGGCAAGAGGTGCGGCCGCCGTCGGAGGGTGAGCTGACGGCGACGACGGTGATGTGGATGTCGCTCGACGAGGCATCGGCGAAAGTGCGCACCGGCCCACCGCTGGACGACGAGGCGGACTACGCGCTCACCTGTTGGGCCGGCGTCTTGCCGATGACGACCTGCGTGCATCCGCCGTCGGCCGACCCGCGGCTCTTGGCGGCAACGGCCGAGCCGGCATACCTGCGAACGCTGCGCCTGGGATGAGGATCGGCCGCGGGCTCACCTGGCCCGCCGGCGGCCGGTCCGCGGGGGGCCTCCCGAAGCGGGCGCAGGGAGGTCGCAGGCGGCGCGGTATCTCGCGTCATGGAGTCGCGGATCGAGGTCGCGGGCGTTCACGATCTTCGGTCGACGGCCGGCGGTGGCTACGAGCCGGCACAGCGCCTGCCCAAGGGCGTTACGAGCCTCTACGGCGCCGACGCGCCGTTCGGGTCGGCCGCCTTCGCGCGGCGCGATGCGCGTGAGATCGCCCCGTCGTGCGCGCTGCCCGCCGCCCAAGCGATCCCCGGCTCGCGCGTGCAAGGATCGCTGCGCCCCGCTGAGCGTTTCGTGCTGCGCATCCCCGAACGCTGGAACGGGCGCCTGGTCGTTGCGGGCACGCCGTCGCAGCGCTCGGAGTTCGCCTGCGATCTGATCTTCGGCGATCCGCTGGTGGCGCGCGGCTACGCGTACGTCTGCGGCAACAAAGGCCTGGGCGATGGCACGGCGATGGTTGCCCCGGGCGCGGCGCTCTGCATCGACGGTGCGCGTCTACCCCGCCTCGAGCTGCCCGGCGGCCTCGGTCTCTGCTTCTGGCAACATGCACCGCGGCAGCGCTTGGAGGGTTGGCTCGAGGACTTCCTAGCGATCGCGCGCTGCGCACAGGCCACCATACGCGAGCTGCGCGGGCGCGCCCCCGAGCTGACCTACGCCGTCGGCTTCTCCAATGGCGGCTACCAAGTGCGGCGCGCCATAGAGGAGAGTGATCTCTTCTCGGGCGCTCTGACGTGGAACGCGGCGCTGTGGACGCCGCGGCACAACCTGCTTCGCCAGCTTCCGCAAGCCATCGAGGCGATGGAGCGCGGAGACCCCGAGCAACTACCCGCATTGGGCTTTCCCGCCGACGTGCGCGGCCTCTCCGGCGGCGCGCTCTACCAGCGGTACCTCACGGTGTATTGGCGTGTCTCGGCATGGCTCCATGCGATGCACCTGGATCCGGAGACCTCGCTCGCCTACGGCGACGTGACGGATGCGGCGGCCGCCGAGGCGTGGAGTGGACGCATGGGGAGCTGGAGGTTCGATCGCTCACCGCTGGTGGCTGCGCGCGTGGGCGGCTTCGCCAACACGGGACGCATACGCACGAAGCTGATCGAGGTCGCGGCGACGCACGATTACTTGATCCCGCCGGCGATGCATCTGGAGCCGTACCGTGCGATGGTGGCGGCGGCCGGCTTGGGCTGGAGCTACCGCTGTTTGCTGATCGACCATGCGCAGCACGTGGACCGCTGGTCCGACGATCCCGACTTCCCGCAGATGCGCGTAGCGCACCCCCGCGTGCTGGCGCTCTTCCGGGCGCTGGTCGACTGGGTGGAGCGTGGACGGGAGCCGCGCATCGCGGCCGATGCGGGACGATGATCCGGGAGCCGTGCTGCGAAGGCGTCGTTCGCGCGGCTCGCGTGCGCCGAGAGGCCATCGGCGGCGGCGCGACGCTGGCGGTAGCGGTCCTGGCCTCCAGCATGGTCTTCATCGACGGCAGCGCGGTGGTGGTGGCGTTGCCGGTGATCCAACGCGATCTCACGGCCAGCGCGGCGGACGCGCAGTGGGTGGTCGAGTCCTACGCGCTCTTTCTGGCCGCGCTGCTGTTGGTGGGCGGCGCGTTGGGCGATCGCTACGGGCGGCGTCGCATCTTCACGATCGGTGTCGTCGTGTTCGCGCTCTCATCGTTGGCCTGCGCGCTGGGCAACGGGATCGCCATGCTGATCGGCGCGCGGGCGTTGCAGGGCATCGGCGCCGCGCTGCTGACTCCGGGCGCGCTCTCGCTCATCGGCGCCGCCTTCAGCGGGGCCGCGCGCGGACGGGCGATCGGCGTGTGGTCGGCGGCAACCGGCGTCACCTCGGCGCTGGGGCCGCTCGTGGGCGGCCTGCTGGTGCAGACGGCGTCGTGGCGCCTGGTCTTCGCCATCAATCTGCCGCTGGCA
>JAGWST010000037.1 GCA_028869325.1 bacterium
GAGTCCGGGCACGCCATCGTGGGCGCGATGCTGCCGCACGCCAATCCCGTCCACAAGGTGACGATCATCTCGCGCGGCATGGCGCTCGGCCTCACGATGCAGCTGCCGATCGAAGATCGCTATCTCATGTCGAAGGCGGAGATCCTCGATCAGATCACGGGTCTGCTGGGCGGGCGCGTCGCCGAAGAGCTGCAGTTCCGCGAAGTCACCACCGGCGCGTCGAACGACTTCGAGAAGGCGACGCAGCTGGCGCGCGCGATGGTCACGCAATACGGGATGAGCCGCGAGCTGGGGCCGATCCAGTACGGCCACAACCACCAGCAGGTCTTTCTAGGGCGCGATATCGCCGACGAGCGCAACTACTCCGAGGAGATCGCCTCGAAGATCGATGCCGAGGTTCGCTCGATCATCGACGAGTGCTATGCCACGGCAAAGCAGATCCTCCAGGAGAACTGGTCGAAGCTCGAGCAGCTGGTGGCCTCGCTGCTCGAGAAGGAGACCGTCGAGGCGGACGAGGTCTTGGCCATCGTCAAGGGCGAGCCGATCCCGAGCAAGCCCGACGAGTTGCCCGCGGCGGCGGCGCAAGGGCAGGAGCCGGCGACGGAGCCGCAGCGGCAGAGCAAGCCGCGGCCGCTGCCGCCGAACATCTCTCCCGAGCCGGCCTAGTTGGCGTCGGCGACCTTAGGAATCCGACGTGGGGCGACCGAAGATGGTCGCCCCACGACGATGTATCGGAGATCGCGATGAACCCTCGTCCAGCCGCCGCCGTACTCGCGTCGGCGTTGGCGCTTGCGCCGCTCGCTTCGGCCGCCGCGACTCCGCGCCCCGCCCACACCATCGTGCGGCCGGGAGACGGCCCCCCGCTGGCGGCCGTCGAGCTCTGGTTTCGCGCACCCTCGATCGGTTTCGGTGATCCGCGCGTGGGCATCGCCAAGCTCGCCGCGGAGTCGGTCGCGGCATCGCAGGGGCGTGAGGAGCCGCTTGCGGCGCTGGTGCAGGATCGCGGCGGACGGCTCTCCATCACCGTCTTCGCCGACTCCGTGCAGGTCTCGGCGGTCGTTCCGGCCTCTGCCGCGGAGGAGATCGCGCGTGTCGCGCTCGACGACTACACGCGTCCAGCGCTCACCGAGGACGGCTTCAAACGCGCGCGCGCATCGGTTGCGGTGGAGGCGGCGGAGGCGCAGGCGGATCCCGACGCGCAGCTGCGCACGCGCCTCTTCGCGCAGCTCTTCGCGCAGGGGCCGGATCGCTACGCCGTCATGCCGACCGTGAAGCAGCTCGGCGCGCTGGTCTTCCCAGAGGTGCTGGCATTCGCAAAGCGCGCCTTCCGCGCCGAGAACGCCGTGGTGGTCGTGGTGGGTGTGCGCGACGGGCCGAAGCTCTTGGCCGACCTCGGTGGCGCGGGCAACCAGCGGATCGCGGAGCCGGTGCAGATCTCGCGGCCGATCCCGGGGCCCTCGCCCGTGAGCGACGACTCGATCGCCGGTCCGGCGTTGGGTTTCGCCTTTGCCGGCCCACCGATCGCCGATCAGCGCGCGGCGACGGCGATGGACTTCCTCTCCGACTATCTGCTGAACGAGAAGACCGGCACGGTCGCGCGCGCGCTGCGGAGCCTCTCGCCCGCGGCGCTGGTGAGCGGCCAGTTCATCACGCTGCACGATCCGGGCATCCTGCTGGTGGAGGTCGTCGGCGATGCCTCCGATGCCGTCCGCGAAGCGGCGGCGCGCGCCATCGCGGCCGTGCAGAGGCCACTCGACGCGGCGACGTTCCAGAGGGCGCAGCGCGCCTATATCTACCGCCTGCTGCACGATGTCCAGACGGCGCAGGCGAAGGCCGACAACCTCGGCTGGTACACGATCGAGGGCGCGACGTCGTACGCGCCGTTCGAGGGCGGCGAGGACGGCGAGTACCTCAAGTTGGCTCGCGCGCTGACGCCGGATTACGTCGCCGCGGTGGCGAAGAAGTACCTCACGCATACGCCGGCGATCGCCGCGCTCGTGCCGGCGTCGCTGCAGAAGAAGGCACAGGCGGAGGACGCGAAATGAGCGTGCTCGCGCGATGGATCGTCAGTTGCGCGTTGGGCGCAGTCCTCGCCGCGCCGGCGCTGGCCGCCGCGCCGCAGAGCCCGCTGCCGACGCCGGCGCGCATCATCGACGCCACCTCGCCGAAGGCGCCGGTCACGGGCATGCAGATCTTCGTTCCGGCGGGTCTCGACCGCCAGCCGCGAGATCGCTCCGGTCTCGCCGCCGTCGTCGCGCAGGCGTTGCTGCAGACGCCCGTCGACGGTGTCCCACTCGCCGAAGCCATCGAGCGGGTCGGCGGCTCGGTGACCTTTGCCGTCGACGGGCAGGAGACGCACTTCTACCTCGAGGCCACGCCCTCGCACTTCGCCGAGGCGGCGGCGCTCTTTGCCAGTGCCCTGGTCAAGCCGGCCTTCGACCGCGCCGCGGTGGGCGCAGCGAGCGCCTACGTGGCCAAGCGCGCGGAGAGCGACAACGCCGATGCGCTGCAAGTCGGCATGGCGATGTACCGCAGCGTCTACCTCGCCACGACCAACGCCGGCCTGCCGGCGTGGGGCAACAGCGCCACCATCGCTCAGATCACGCCCGGCGACGTCGCCGACTTCTTTCACGAGAACTACGTGGCGCGCGGCGCGATCATCGTCGGCGCCGGTGCGGGCGGCGCGGGGCTGAGCAACGGCGAGCGGGAGGTGGCCGATGCGTTGCCGGATCGCGCGGCGGGCGCCATCGTGCGCTCGGGCGAGCTGCCGATGCACGCCAACTCGCGTGAGCTCATCACCCATCGCGATATCCCCGCTCCCTGGGTGGTGCTCGGGTACGACGCGCCGGCACCGGGCTCGCCGGATTTCCCCGCGGCGCTCGTTCTCGAATCGCTGATCGGACAGGCGGTGGGCCGCGGGCTGGCGCCGCCGTTCGTCTCTACGCCCGCCGAGACGGAGCGCCCCGTCGGCAGTCTCTATCTCTACGATACCGTGCCCTCGGCGGTCATCATCTACGCGAACGGCGCCGCGGGCGACCCGAGTGTCGCCGTGCGCACGGTCGCGACCGTGGTCGAGACGCTCACCTCCGCTCCGCTCTCGGACGGCGAGCTCTCGCTGGCCAAAGCGCAGGCCACCGGTGACTTCTTGAGGGACGAGGCGAGCATCTCCGACCTTTCGTGGATTATCGGCAACTTTGTGCGCGAGGGCGCGGGCGACGAGTACGCGGCCGGAGTGCTCGCAGCGATCGCGGCGGTGACCCCGCGGCAGCTGCAATCGACCGCCAAGCGCTACTTCGAGCACTACACCACCGCGATCGTCCTGCCTCGGGAGGGGCGTCCGTAGCTACCGCGCTGGTCCACGATTACCTCAACCAGCGCGGCGGCGCGGAACGCGTCTTCGCACACATCGCCGCCGCCTGGCCGCAGGCCCCGATCTACACCTCCATCTTCGATCGAGCGCGGCTGGAGGATCTCTTCGACGCGACGCGCGTGCGTACGTCGTTCTTGCAGCACGTGCCCATGCGGCGCCGTCTCTTCCGCATGCTCGCGCCGTTCTATCCACTCGCCTTCGAGAGCTTCGACCTGCGCCGATTCGACACCGTGATCTCATCGACCACGGCCTGGGCCAAGGGCATCGTGGTGCGCCCTGACGCCGTGCACGTCTGCTACTGTCACACGGTCTCGCGCTTCGTCTTCGACTACGATCGCTACGTGCGCGAGTTGGCGGGACCGCTGGAGCCCTTCGCCCGCCCCGTCGTGCGCGCGCTGGCGCGCTGGGATCTGCAGGCGGCGCAGCGCCCCTCGGCGCTGGTGGCCAACTCGGTGAACGGCGCCGCCCGCATTCGGGCGTGGTACGGCCGCGAGGCCCACGTGCTGCACCCGCCGGTGGACATCGACCGCTTCGAGGTCGGGCCGGGCCGGGGGGAGTACGCGCTCATCATCTCCCGGCTGCTGCCCTACAAGCGCATCGACCTGGCCATCGAGGCCTGCCGAATGGCCGCCGTCCCGCTGCTGGTGGCAGGCACCGGTCCGGCCGAAGAGAGATTGAGGAGGCTTGCGAAAGGGACGACGACGACGATGCTCGGCTACGTGAAGGACGACGCTCTGCGCGTCCTGTTGGGGGATGCGCGCGTCGTGCTGGTACCCGGTACTGAGGACTACGGGCTGGTGCCCGTCGAGGCCGCCGCCTGCGGGCGCCCCACGCTCGCCTTCGGCGCCGGCGGGGCGCTGGAGACGGTGGTGCCCGGCGTCACAGGCGAGTTCTTCCACGAGGAGACGGCCGAGTCGCTCGCCGGTGCGCTGCGGTCGTTCGAACCAGGTCGCTACGATCCGTCGCGGCTGCGCGCCCACGCCGAAGGCTTCTCGCCGCCGCGATTCATTCAACGCCTCCAAGAGATCGTCGAGGAAACACGTGAGAAGCATCGTCCATAGCCTGTTCGCGGCGCTGCTGCTGGCCGGTTGCGCGGGCGCGCAACATGCCTCGGCGACGGCCGCTGCGGCCTCGTCTCCCGCCGTGGGGGCCGGGGGGCTGAGCATCGCGACGACGCGCACGCGGGGAGCGTCGCTGGCCGCCACGGCGACCGCGCCTCTCGAATGGGCGCAGAGCGACGCGCTCTCGCGCGGCGATGACCTCGCGGCGCTGGTCGACACGCTCAGAGCGCGCCACGCGACGGGGCCGCTGCGGGTGGAGGTGAGGGTGAACGGGAAGGTTGTGGCCGTCGCGGAGTCGCCCAAACGCGGGCGAGTCACGTTCTCGATGAGAAAGTGAGGCGGTACACCGTCCGGTGCGAATCGCGGTCGACGCCCACAATCTGCTGACCGATCGTCAAGGCATCGGGCGCTATGTGCGCACGCTGCTGCGGCAGTGGCTGGGCGACCGAGAACTGGAGATCACGCTGCTCTTGCGCTCGCCGTTGCCCTGGGTCGATCGGCGCCGCGTCAGCGCGATGCTGGGCTCCGATCGCTTTGCGCTAGCCGCGCAGGAGCCGCCATCCGCCGACGTGGTATGGCATCCCTGGAACGGGACCTTCTTTCCGAGCGCGCGGCCGGCCGTGGCGACCATCCACGATGCCGTGCCCTTCACCTTCCCCAACCAAGACCCGCAACGCCGCGCGCGCGAGCAAGGGCCGTTCGTGCGCTCCGTGCAGACGGCGCGGCGCGTGATCGCCGTCTCGCAGAGCGCGGCGCGCGAGATCGTGGAGCGCCTGGGCTTACCGGAGGAGCGCGTGCGGGTGGTCTACCACGGGGTCGCCACGATCTTCTCGCCCGGCCTCACTCCGCCCGGCGAGCAGCGCTATCTCCTCTTCGTTGGCAGCGTTGCGCAAGAACTGAAGAACTTCGCGTTGCTCCACCACGCCTACGTGCGCGCCTGGCCCGCCGGCGACGGCCCCGAACTCGTGGTACTGGGAAAGTCGGCGCGGGAGTACCGCGCGGTACGCTTCATCCCGCCCGTCCACCGCGGGGGCGCGGCCGGCGCGGAGGACGAGCGCATCCGCGACCTCTATCGCGGCGCCTTCGCGCTGGCTCTTCCGTCGCGCTCGGAGAGCTTTGCCATGCCGCTCTTGGAGGCGATGGCCTGCGGCACCCCGGTCTTGGCCTCGGGCGCGGGGGCGATCCCCGAGATAGCCGGCGATGCGGCGCTGCTGCTCGAGCCGGATGATGAAGAGGGCTGGACGCGTGCGCTGCGCACCGTGGTGCGCGACGAGGGCGTGCGCTCGCACCTGCGCGAGGAAGGCCTTCGCCGCGTACGTGCATTCAGCTGGGAGCGCTGTGCCCTGCAGACGCTGAA
>JAGWST010000482.1 GCA_028869325.1 bacterium
CACGGCGGAGGCCGTGCGTCTGGCGCGGCGGGCCGCCGAGATGGGCTGCGGCGGCCTCATGGTGCTTCCGCCGTACGTCTACAGCACGGACTGGCGGGAGATGAAGGCCCACGTGAGCGCCGTGATCGGCGCAAGCAGCCTGCCCTGCATGCTCTACAACAACCCCGTCGCGTACAAGACCGACTTCCTCCCCGAGCAGATCGCCGAGCTCGCCGCCGAACACGCCAACCTCGCCGCCGTCAAAGAGTCGAGCACCGACGTGCGGCGCGTGACGGCGATCCGCGCCCTGATCGGCGATCGCTTGGCCTTGCTCGTCGGCGTCGACGATGCAATCGTCGAGGGCGTCGAGGCCGGAGCCGTCGGCTGGATCGCGGGTCTGGCGAACGCCTTTCCGGCGGAGTCGGTGGCGCTCCACCGCTATGCGGTGGAGGGGCGCAAGCGCGAGGCATTCGAGCTCTACCGCTGGTTCTTGCCGTTGCTGCGCATGGATACGCTGCCCAAGCTGGTGCAGCTCATCAAACTAGCGCAGCAAGAGGTGGGCATGGGCAGTGTGCGCGTTCGCCCGCCGCGCCTAGAGCTGGCCGGCGCGGAGCTCGACCAGGCGCGCAGCGTGATCCGCGCCGCGTTGGCGAGTCGTCCGCCGCTCTCGACCCCCCGCGGCTAGCGGCGGCGCATCTTTCGCATCGCGCCGTCCGCGCATAGGGCACGGCGCCGCCGTCTGCGGAAGAAGCGCAGATCATGTCGAGCGATTCGGAGAGGCAGACGGCGCAGCCGTCGCGCGTTCCGCCACGTGAGGCGGTGCTGGGGCGCAACGTCGCGGCGAGCGCGCACCAACTGGTGAGCCAGATCGGGGTCGAGGTGCTGCGCCATGGCGGAAACGCCGTCGACGCCGCGGTGGCGGCGGCGGCGATGTTGATGCTGGTCGAGCCGCGCAACGGCCACCTGGGCGGCGACACCTTCATGCTGATCGACCGTGGCGAGCGCGGCATCACGGCGATCAACGGCAGCGGCGCGGCGCCCAGCGGGGCCACGCTCGCGCGGATGCAGGCGCTGGGCGGCATTCCGGTCGACGGCGTCCAGGCCGCCACGCTGCCGGCGACGCTGCACTGCTGGCAGTTCGCCCTGGAGCGCTACGGCACGCGCCGTCTGGCGGAGCTGTTGGAGCCGGCGATCGCCTACGCGGAGGCGGGCGTGCCGGTCTCCGAGCGCACGCATCTCCTGCTTGCGATGGACGCCCCGGTCTACGCGCGCTTCGCCGATTCGGCGCGCGTCTTCTTGCCCGATGGGCGGCCGCCCGCCGTCGGCGAGCCGCTGCGCCAGCCGGATCTCGCGCGGACGCTGCGCGCGATCGCACGCGACGGCACCGGCACGTTCTATGAGGGCGCGCTGGCACGGCGCATGGTGGAGGCTGCGCGGGCGCAGGGCGGCACCTTCACGGAGGAGGATTTCGCGCTGCACCGCAGCGAGGAGTCACCGCCCCTGGAGGTCGCCTACCGCGGCTACGGCGTCTGCGAGCAGCCTCCCGTCTCGCAGGGCGTGGTGGTGCTGCTGGCGCTCAACATCCTGGGCTGCTTCGATCTCGCGGCGCTGGGCCCGCAATCGGCGCAGACGCTTCATCTCATCGTCGAGGCCTTCCACCTGGCGTACGCGGATCGCGAACGCTGGCTGGGCGACCCGCGTTTTACGGAGATCCCGCTCGAGTGGCTGCTCTCGTCCGAGCACGCCCGCGAGCAGGCGGCGCGCATCGATCCGCGCCGTGCGAGGGCGCACCGCGTGCCGCAGGTGGTGCGGCCGGATACAACCTTCGCCGCCTTCGCCGACGCCTCGGGGACGATGGTCTCATACATCCATAGCCTCTACTCGGGCTCGGGGGTCGTGCTCGGCGACACGGGCGTTCTGCTCAACGCGCGCATGCGCGGCTTCAACCTGGAGCCGGGGCATCCCAACTGCGTCGCGCCGCGCAAGCGCCCCGTGCACACGCTCAATCAATACGTCGTGCGCAAGGACGGAGAGCCGGTGCTGGCCGGCGGAACGCCGGGCGCCTATTGGCAGATGCAGACCAATCTCCAGCTCCTGACCAACGTCCTCGACTTTGGGATGGATCCGCAGCGTGCGGTGGAGGCGCCGCGCTTCACCATCGGCTCCTCCCTGCGCGCCGGCGATCCGACGATCCGCATCGAGGAGCGCGTGGATCCCGAGGTGATCGCGGCATTGCGCGCGATGGGCCATATCGTCGAGCCGATGGGCCCGTGGGAGGCGGGGGGCGCGGTCCAACTGATCGCGCGCGAGCCGCGCAGC
>JAGWST010000483.1 GCA_028869325.1 bacterium
CTGCTGGTCGGCTTCGCCATCAGCCTCACGACGCTCTTCATTCCCGCCGCGAATGAAGTCATCATGTACATCTTGATGGCGGTCGTGCTGTTGGTGCGTCCGCGCGGTCTCTTCGGCACGGAGGGACTCTTCGGCTAATGAACAGACAGACCCAGGGCTACGTCGCAGCGGTCATCGCGCTGATTCTGCTGGTGTTGCTGCCCCTCCAGTTCGGAGGGAAGTCGGCACTCACGGTGATGCACCTCGACGTATCGATCCTCAGCGAGATGCTGCTCTTCGCCATCGCCGGCATGAGCGTCAACCTGCTGCTCGGTTACACCGGCCAGATGTCCTTCGGCAACGCCGCCTACTTCGGCCTCGGCGCCTACGGGGCGGGCCTTTCGATCCACTATCTCAACGTTAACTTCCTCGTCGGAACGCTCATCGGCACGGTCGCCGCGATCGTCGGTGCGTTGATCGTCGGGCCCTTCCTCCTGCGGCGGCGCGGTATCTACTTCGCCCTGCTGACGCTGGCCTTCGGGCAGGTGTTCTACTTTATCGCCTACCGTGCCAATCAGTTCACGGGCGGCGAGGACGGCATGAGCTTCCCGCGACCGTACTTCGGCTTCGGGCCGTGGCGCACGCAGCTGCACGAGGCGACGTTCTACTACCTCATGCTGCTCGTCTTCATCGCCGTGCTGGTGATCTTCTGGCTGATCGTGCGCTCGCCGTTCGGCCGTACCTGCCAGGCGATCCGGCAGAACGAGCTGCGCGTGCGCTATCTTGGCCTCGACACGAACCGCTTCATCTACGTCTCGCTGGTCGTCTCCGCCGCCATGGCGGGGCTAGCGGGCGCCCTGTACGGCCTGCTGATCATGTTCGCCGCGCCGCTGATGCTGGATTGGAACCAGTCCGGCGATTTTGTGATGATCATGATCTTGGGCGGCGCCGGAACGATTTGGGGTCCCGTGGTGGGCTCGGTCATCTACGTGATCGGCAAGGATATCGTCTCTACCATCACCCAGACCTGGCAGATCTACATCGGCGCCTTGTTCGTCATCTGCGTGCTCGCCTTCCCACGCGGCTTGTTGGGCTCGTTCCTCTACGCCATCGCGCGCCGCGACAGCGGCGCCCCGGTCGTGGAAGAGGCGATTCCGCATGCCGTTTGGGAGGTGGGTACGCCGGCCAGCCCCGCGGCCGTCGCCGCCGAGCAGAAGGAGCTATAGCGTGGCGGAGATTCTGCTCGAGGCAAAAGGCGTCTCGAAGCGCTTTGGCGGCGTGCTTGCCGTCAACAACGTCTCGGTGCAGGTCGAGAAAGGCTCGATCTACGCCGTGATCGGCCCCAACGGCGCGGGCAAGACGACCTTCTTCAACACGCTCTCCGGCTACTATCTGCCGGACGGCGGCCAGGTGATCTACCAGGGGAGGGAGATCACGGATCTTCCCAACTGGCAGCGCATCCAGTTAGGCATGAGCCGCACTTTTCAGACGCCCAGTATCTTTCCCGAGCTGAGCGTCTACGATAACTTGCTGATCGGCGTCCAGAGCCAGAAGAAGATCGCCTTTCGCCTGCGCCTGCCATCGGCCGCCCGCAAGCGCGAGATCGACGAGCGCATCGAGGAGCTGCTGGGCTTCGTCAACCTGGTACACCTGAAGGACCGCCCGGTGGCGGAGCTCTCGCACGGCAGCCAGCGCCTCTGCGAGATCGCGATGAGCCTCTCCGTCGATCCGACGATCGTGCTGCTCGACGAGCCGATGGCGGGCCTGGCCGAGGCGGAGACGGAGCGTATCATGCGCGTCATCCGCGATCTGCACGTGCGCCTAGGGCTGACGGTGCTCTTTGTTGAGCACAACATGCGCGTGGTGCTCTCGCTGGCGCACCGCATCTCCGTGCTCGATCGGGGCAGCCTCCTTGCCGAGGGCACCCCGAACGAGATCTCCAACAATCAGACCGTACGCGAGGCCTATCTCGGCCAAGAGGTGGTGAGCCGTGTCTGAACCCCTGCTCGAGATCGAGAGACTCAACACCTACTACGGCAAGAGCCACATCTTGCACGATGTCTCGTTGACGGTCGGTAAGGGCGAGTTGGTGGCGCTGCTGGGCCTCAACGGCGCCGGCAAGACCACCACGATGCGCAGCGTGCTGGGTCTGACGCGGCCGCGCTCCGGCCAGGTACGCTTCGAGGGAAGCAGCATCACCGGTTGGCCGCCCTATAGGGTGGCCCATCTCGGCGTCGGCTACGTGCCCGAAGGACGCCGGATGTTCAAGGATCTGACGGTACTTGAGAACTTGCAGATCGCCGAGACGGCGCGCAAGGGCGATTGGACCATCGAGCGCGTCTTCGAGCGGCTCCCCAAGCTTCGCGAGCTCCGCCTGCGCAAGTCCGGCCGTCTCTCGGGCGGTGAGCAGGAGATGTTGGCGATCGCGCGTGCGCTGGTAGCAAACCCCACCATGATGCTCGTCGACGAGCCCTCTCAGGGTCTCGCTCCGCTGATCGTGGAAGAGGTCTACAAGATCCTGGAGGAGATGAAGGCCCAGGGCGTCTCCATCTTGCTGGTGGAGCAGAACGCGTTGCTGGCACTGAAGGTGGCCGATCGCGCCTACGTGATGGATGAGGGGCGCATCGTCTACTCGGGCGTCGCCTCCGAGCTGGAGCGCGACCGCGATATGATTCGCACGCTCATGGGGCTCCAAGAGGTTGCTTCTTAGCTGCGTTGATCCGGAGGTAGAGCGCTCGTGTTGTTGACGAAGTCGATGGCGATCCCGGTCGGGGACGGGACGATGCCGGCGTACTTGGCGCGCCCGGAGGGCAGTCAGACGCGGCCGGCGATCATCGTGCTCCAAGAGGTCTTCGGCGTCAACGCCGAGATGAAGCGCATCACGGAGCTGGTCGCCTCGGCCGGCTACGTGGGATTGGCGCCGAACTACTACCACCGCACCGATCCCGATCTCGACGCGCCCTACGATCAGCAGGGCATCGAGCGTGGCCGGGCGGCCGCCTCGCATGTCACGCGCGCGACGCTCGCCGAAGACCTGCGCGCGGCGGCCGCGTGGCTGCGCGGTCAGCCGTACGTCAACGGTCACGTCGGCACCTGGGGCTTCTGTTACGGCGGGACGGTGGCGTTCTTCTCAGCGACGCTGCCGGAGATCGACGCCGCCTGCTCGTTCTACGGCGGAGCCATCGCAAAGCCGCTAGCCAGCGGCGAGCCGGAGATGCTGGCGGAGGTCGACAAGGTCCGCGCGCAGCTCTTCCTGGCGTTTGGCGCGCTCGACGAATCGATTCCCGCCGAGAACGTGGAGCGCATCCGCGGGACGCTGACGGCGAAGCAGAAGGCATTCGAGCTCCACGTCTACCCGAACGTCGGCCACGCCTTCTTTCGCCAAGGAGTCGGCGCCGAGGCGACGCCGGCCGCCCGCGAGGCGTGGCGGCTCGTGCAGGCCTTCTTCAAACAGACGCTCGGCCTGGTAGCCTCCTAGCCCGACGACGTCGGGCTAGGAGGCGCAGGTTCCAGCGTGGCTGCCGCTGGGGGTGCCGGCGTAAGGCGCGGCGGCAGCAGCGCGCCCAACTCCGGATCCCCCAGCTGCCAGAGCAGAAAGCTGAACTCGTCGGCCAGCAGCGCGTCGTCTTGCTGACGCGA
>JAGWST010000484.1 GCA_028869325.1 bacterium
CACCCCGGCCAAGAGCAGGCCGCATGCCGCCGTGACCAGCCCGTAGATGACGAAGCCGGCAATCGGCCCGGGCGCCCCGGCCTGCGGCCCGAGCGCGAGCCTGGCGAGTGCCGCCAGCAAGAGACCCAGACCGGCGCCGGCGGCGATCAAGGCCGCCGCGCGAAGGCGGGTGAGCGGCAGCAGCGCAAGCGCGGCCAGCGCGCCGATCGCGACCTCCAGCGCCACGGTTCCGAGGAAGAAGAGCGGCTTTCCGATCAGCTGCAGCTTGTCGATGAGAAAGCCGAAGATCGCGCCCGGCGTGAGATCGAGCATGCGGTCGGAGAGCAGCTGGGCCAGGGGGGGCGGCACCTCGAACGACCAGATGAGCATCGCCATCGCCCCAAAGACTCCGGCGATCAGCCAGCGGACTGCTGCCACGCGCGTCCTCCCTCCACCATCAGCATAACGCAAAACGGCGGCCGGAGGATGAAGGCGGCCTCAGCCGTGCATGCGGCTGAGGCTCAAGATGCACAGGCGCACGCCGACCAGCACCAGTGCCAGAGCCAGGATGCGCGTGATGATGCGCCCCGGCAGCAGCGAGGAGACCTTTGCGCCGACGGGGGCGCCGGCGACCGCTCCGGCCGCGACCAAGAGCGTGAGCAACGCATCGGCACGGTAGTCGCCTTGCACTACGTGAACGATCGCGCCCACCACGGCGGTCACCGCCAGCACCGCGAGCGAGGTCGCAGTTGCGACGTGCTCGGGAAAGCTCAGCACCGTCACCATGAACGGCACGTGAACGATCCCGCCGCCGATACCCAGCAGACTCGAGAGGACGCCGACGCATGCGGCTCCGGCGATTCCCGTGGGCAGATCGAAGGACCACTCGTGGCGACGGCCGTTGCGGTCGATGAAGAGCCGCTTCGTGCCGCCGCGGCTCCGGCCCAAGCGGCGCGCCGGATTGACGAACAACACGACGGCGACGGCCACCAAACCGACGCCGAAGATCAGGTCGAAGATGCTGCGCGGAATGAAATTCGAGAGCCATGCACCCAGTGCGGCACCGGGGATCGCCGCGGCCGCGAAGAGGGGAAAGCTCTTGAGGTCGATCCTGCGCTGGCGCTGGTAGGAGATCACCCCCGCGGCCGCGTTGGCGGCCACCACCGCCAGCGAGAACGCGGTGATCGTCTGCGTCGCCCACTTCGGCTCGACGAGAGCGACCACCGGCACGATCAGAAAGCCGCCGCCCGCGCCGACCAGTGTCCCCAGTACGCCTATGAAGAAGCCGAACGCCAACGCGGCAAGTGAGATCACCACTCGTTCATTCCGGAGATGCCCATTCGAAACTCCCTCGTCGATACCCGCCGGCCCGCGATCCTGCCGTGCGCGGCCCGCTCTGCCGCATGCCACGGCAGGTTGACATGGTTGACATGGTCGTACACGGGTATGCTATAGTATAACACAGCCTGTCCGTACAAGTACGTACATCAGACGAGGGCTCCAGTGAGGAAAGTTCCGGGATGCCGGTGATCAACCCCGTTCAGGCGCCGCCTCCAGCCGGCGTCGCCGCGACGATCGATGCGCTCATCGATCGGGCGCGCGGCGCGCAGCGAGCTGTGGAGCGCTATACGCAGGCGCAGGCAAACGATCTCGTCGCCGCCGTCGCATGGTCGGGCTACAAGCGCGAGAACGCGCAGCGGCTGGCGCGGCTGGCCGTCGCGGATACCGGCCTCGGCCGCTACGAAGACAAGGTCTCGAAGATCCAGCGCAAGACGTTTGGCGCCTTGCGCGACATGCTGGATTCGAACGCAACATCCGTCGGCGTGATCCGCGAGGACCGGGCGCACGGGCTGACCTATATCGCCAAGCCCGTGGGCGTGGTAGCCGCGCTCTGTCCGTCGACCAACCCCGCGGCGACGCTGATCAATAAGACGATGATGGCGCTCAAGGGCCTCAACGCGGTGATCGTCGCCCCCTCGCCCAAAGGCGCAAAGACCTGCGCGCTCGCCGTCGAGTTGATTCGCAGGGAGCTGCAGCGGATCGGCGCGCCGGCCGACCTCGTGCAGATCCTCCCGGAGCCGATCTCCAAGGAGCCGACCAACGAGCTCATGCGAAAGTGCGATCTCGTGGTCGTCACGGGCTCGCAGAGCAACGTGCGGGCAGCCTACAGCAGCGGAACCCCGGCCATCGGCGTCGGCGCCGGAAACGTCCCGGTCATGGTCGACGCCGATGCCGACCTCGATGACGCGGCGGCGAAGATCAAAGCCAGCAAAGTCTTCGACTACGCTACCAGCTGCTCGTCGGAGAACTCGCTGCTCATCGATTCCACGATCTACGATGAGGCGCTGGATGCGCTGCGCCGGCAGGGCGGTTATCTGCTCTCGGCGGAGCAGAAGCGGCAGCTCGAAGTGGTGATGTTCGCCGGCGGAAAGCTCAGCCCAAAGATCATCGCGCAGTCTCCGCGCGCCGTCGCCGACGCGGTGGGTTTCGATGATCCGGCAGCCTTCGACGCCGAGTTCTTCATGGTGGAGGAGGAGGGCATCGGCCCAGATTATCCGTTCTCCGGCGAGAAGCTCTCGGTCGTGCTGACCATCTATCGTTACGCCTCGTTCGATGAAGGGCTGCGGACCATGCAGCGCATTCTGGACAACGCCGGCATGGGGCATTCGTGCGGCATCCATACCAAGAATGAGGCGCACGTCGCGAAGATGGCCGAAGAGATGAACGTCGTGCGCGTGATCGTCAACCAGGCTCACTGCTTCGCCAACGGCGGGAGCTTCGACAACGGTATGGGATTTACGTTGACGATGGGCTGCGGATCGTGGGCGAAGAACAGCATCAGCGAGAACCTCTCGTACAAGCACTTCATCAATACGCTGCACGTCGTGCGCTTGATTCCGCCCAGTGAGCCCAGCGAGCAGGAGCTCTTCGGCGGCTACTGGGCCCGGCACGGTACGTGAGGGATGCTCGTCTCCGAACACCACGGTAAGGCTCTCCTGCGCGCCGGCGGCATCGCGGTGCCGCGGGGGGTGGTTGCCCGGACGCCCGAGCAGGCGGCCGCCGCGGCCGGCGAGTTGGGCGGCGTCGTCGCGATCAAGGCGCAGATACCCGCCGGCAAGCGGGGCAAGGCCGGCGGTATCATCTTCGCGGAGAGCGGCGAGGCGGCACGCCGTGCAGGCGAGTTGTTGGCCTCTAGCATCGCAGGCTTCCCCGTGCGCACGCTGTTGATCGAGCAGCGCGTGGAGATCGCGCGTGAGCTCTACGCGGCGGTGATGAACGACGCGGCGACGAAGTCGCCGCTGGTGCTCTTCTCAGCCGAGGGCGGTATCGATATCGAGGAGCTCAACGTGAGCAACCCGGATGCCATTCTGCGCCGCGTGGTCGATATTCGGCGCGGATTTACGGCGGCGGATGCGCGGCTGATGCTCGCCGGCTCGACGCTGGAGGAGGGGCTGCGCGACGCGGTCGCCGATGTGCTCGCGAAGCTCTACCGGCAGTACCGGGCCCTCGATTTGGAGCTGTTGGAGGTCAACCCGCTGGCGATCGATCGTGGAGGGCGAGCCTGGGCGCTGGACTGCAAGCTCAGCGTGGACGATTCGGCCAGATCGCGCCATCCCGACTTCGTGGCCGAGGCGGCGGGCGCGTTCGGCCCCGCCGGAACGGAGCTCGAACAGCGCGGGCGAGAGCTAGGGCTGCTCTACATCGAGCTGGACGGCCAGGTCGGCGTGCTTGCGAACGGAGC
>JAGWST010000485.1 GCA_028869325.1 bacterium
ATCAGCGGCCGCACGAACATGGGGAACCTCAAGCGGCAGACGATCCGCGAGATCTGGCGCGGCGCGATGTTCGAGTGGTGGCGCAAGAAGCACCGTGAGGGCAGAGGCGGAGATATTCCCCTGTGTGCGGAGTGCCCGGATTGGAAGTACCGCTCTTGGGAGCACAACTACCGCAAGGCGCTCAGCAACGCCAGGGTGCGGCGCGACGAGGCGTGGAAGATCGCGGAGTGATGCGTTCCGACCCAAAGAGCACCCCGCTCGACGTCGCGGCGATCTACCGGCGTATCCAGGAAGGCGGCGAGGTCAAGCCGCACGAGACGGAGCGACTCCTGCGCGGCGACGGCGTTGCGCGGCAGATCGCCCACCTCGGCCTCTTTCGCAGCACCGGCCGCGCGGCGGTCGATCACCTTGCAGCGCTGGCTCGCGAGCAGGGCTACTCGGACCAGGGCGTGGTGAATCTGCTCGCGCAGCTCGGGCCGCAGCTCAACAACGAGCTGCCCGTGCTGGAGATGACCAAGGAGTTCGGTTTCACCGCGGCACGTGACCATCGCGTGGAGGACGCGCTGCGCTACCTGCAGCACATGTGGGTTCGCGCGGAGGTGGTGGGTCAACAACGCGACGTCCGCTCGCGCGCCGCCATGAAGCTGGTCTCCGAGCCTGCGCAGATCGATCGCGTGCTGGTCGACCTCGCGCGCTCGATTGCCCCCGTCTCGGCCGCGCCGCGCACGGCGGAGCCGGTACGTTGCGCGATCCTGGTGGGCCACTTGGCCGACGAGAACTCGATCACCAATGTGGCGATGGCGCTGGGGCGCGGCTTACGAGAGCGCGGAATGCTGGTTCGCTTCATCTCCACCGAGAGCTCCCCGACCGGGAGCTCGAAATCGGTGCAGGGGCTCCGGACGGACGGCTTTCCCGTGCATATCGCCGATCAGCAGGCCTATCTCGAGAAGATCGCCGGCATCACGGGCAGCCTCGAAGCAGAGCCCGTCCACGTAGCGGTCTGGGTCATCTCGGCGATCGACGTCATCGGCAAGGTGCTCTCGTGCTCGGGCATCGCTCGCGCACAGGTCCTGCTGAAAATATCGTACACGCACCACTGCGGCCGCTTCAACCACGTGATGGTGTCGATCGACCCGAGCGAGATCGCCGACCTGCCGGATCCCGGCACCGGCGTCTTCACGGGCAGCCCGGTCGTCCTGGGCGATCGTATCGACGCCGCCCAGCCCTTCGACCGCGCCGCGCTGGGCATTCCGCCGGGAAGCCTGATGCTGGGCTGCTACGGACGCTTGCAAAAGGTCGTCTCGGCGGGCTACTCACGAGCCGTCGCCGAGGTGCTCAAGCGGGCTCCAAACGCCTATCTGGTTCTGGCGGGCCCCGATATCAACGGCGCCGACCGCCAGCGTCTGCAGGAGCTCTTCGCGAACGCCGGCGTCGCCGAGCGCGTGCGATACTTGGGCTCGCGCTACGACGACGTCCCCGCTCTGCTCAAGGCAACGGATATCTACTGCGATACCTTCCCGTGGCCGGGGGGGCAGAGCATCTTGGAGGCGATTCATGCCGGGATCGCCGTGGTCGGCATGAAGACGATGCACGATCCCGATCTCGACCACACCGGGAGCGTGACCTCAGCTGCCGAGCGGTTCCTGCCCGGTGACGGCCTTCTGGCCCAGCCGGGAGACGTCGACGGCTACGTCGAGCTCGTCCTGCGGCTGGCCGGGGATGCCGAGTTGCGCCGGAGCTACGGACAGAGGCTTCACGAGCACTCGCGCGCCAACTACGGCCTACGCGATTGGGTGCAGCGGGTCGAGCGCGTACTGCGCGCCTCGATCGCTGAATCGCTCTGACGGGAGGCAAACGTGTACGGCGCCGTTGAGATCGTCGCCCGCCCGGACTTGCTGAGCGCACCCGGGCGCGACACGGGCGTGGTGCTGGCGCTCGCCGAGACGCTGGGAGGGGCCGCACGCGTCACGCTGACCACCGGTATGCCGCGCACCGGCTCGCCGTTGCTCGTCGTGGCCGCCGAAGAGTCGGCGCAGTTCGCGCTCCAAGCGTTGCTGCACGGCAAGCGCCGCGGGCAGCCGACGGCCTTCCATCCGTTGATCTCCGACCCGACGCGGCGCATCCTGGGCCTCGCTGAGCAGGTCCTACGGACCACCAAGTCCCTGCTCGACACGGCAACGGCGCTGGCGGACCCCACGCGCCTGCAGATGAACGGGAGCGACGTTCGCCGCTGGGCGCAGAGCCCCAGTCCCGCAGCGGTGGGCATGATCGCTGGGGCCATCGTCGCCTCTGACGCCATCATCGTCCGCGACCGCGGCGCGCTCGCGCGCGTCGCGAACGCCGTAAAACGCCTGCCCAGGGCCGTCGCGACGCTGCCGTGGACCCTTCCCGCGAAGACGGCGCCGCGCTCGCAGGAGACGGTCGTGGTCGCCGCGCCGAGCATGACCGCGGAGGAGGCCCTGCCGGCCGTATTCGCCGCCACTCGCCTGGCACGGCGCGTGCGCCTGATCTGCCGTCGCGACGCCGGCTTGGCGGCGAATATCGAGGTCTGCATCGCCGCTCCGAACGCGCCCTACGCGGAGTGGATGGCGGATGCCGCCGCCGTG
>JAGWST010000038.1 GCA_028869325.1 bacterium
ACGGCACGGTACGGGTGCGTCTTTGCGTCGAGGACGGCTGCGCTCGGGTCGACGTCGGTGACACGGGGCCGGGCATCGCGGCCGCCGAGCTGCCGCACATCTTCGACCGCTTCTACCGAGCCGACAAGTCGCGCTCCCGCGCGATCGAGGGGACGGGGCTGGGGCTGGCGATCGTGCGCAGCATCGTCCAGGCGCACGGCGGCAGCATCGACGTCGAGAGCGCCCTCGGCCGCGGAACGGCCTTCGTCCTGAGGCTGCCGCTGGAGAGCTCATCGGCCTCTCATCGCATTTCCGCCTCGCCGTCGTTAGACTCATAGCGTGCCGATCCGCCTGCTGCTGCTGCTCGTCGCGACTCTGCTGGCTCCCGCCGCCGCGCGGGCGGAGACGATCGACGTGCCCGTGGCCAGCCAAGCGCTGGTGAGGATCGAGGTCCAGCAGGCCGACGTCGTGATCCAAGGCGTCCCCGGCGAGCGGCTGCGCATCTCCGCGCCGCGCGCCCAGATTCAGCGCGAGAGTTACACGCCGACGCCCGGCGACAACGCCATCCGCATCCTGCCCGTCGGCGTGCAGACGGCGCAAGGGCGGCACCTCGATCTGCCAGGGGAGACGTTCGCCTACACGCCGCTGAGCCCCGGGCCCCACGCCGCCTTCGTGGTGACCGGCGGATTCGCCGGGCGCATCACGGTGGCGCTGCCGGAGCAGGCCGGCATCGTGCTCGTCAAGATGGAGCGGGGCCGCCTCATGGCGCGCGGCGTGCGCAACGGTGGGCTTCTGGCGGAGCTCGATCACGGCGCCATCGCGCTCTCGCGCTTCTCGGGTACGGCCTACTTGCAAGTTGCCGGCGGCCCGATCTCCGTTGCCGGATCGCAACTCGAGCACGTGCGGCTGCGCACGGGCGCGGGGGCCATCGTCGTACGTAACTCCACCGTCGCGCAGCTGCAGGCCTCGAGCATCCTCGGCGATGTGATCGTCGACGACGCGACCTTCCTTCCCGGTCTTGCGCGCCTGGAGTCGCGTGAGGGCGCCGTTGCGCTAGGGGTCGGGGCGGGGGGCGCGCAGGTTACCGGGAGCACCGGCTCCGGGCGAGTCTTCACGATGCTGGACGGCGAGGGCCAGCCGCGGATCGATCGGGGCGGCGTGAGCACGCTCGTGCACGGCGGCGGACCGGCGGTCACGCTGCGCAGCGAGAGCGGGAGTCTCTTCCTGTACGGCGGCTCTCTCGACGGCGCGACGCTGCCGCCGGCGTGGCGCCGCATGGGCGCCCTGCTGCGGCGCTTCGAGGCACCCCGGCGCTTCGAGACGCCGCAGCGGCGTCCACGGCGATTGCGGCTGGAGCAGGCTCCGCGCGCGCCCGATCAGAGCAGGAACTTGCGCAGCACGTCGACATCCAGCTTGAACGTGTGCTGCGGCAGGGTCGCCTCCACGCGGTAGCCGCAGGCCAGGAAGAATGCCTCCGCGGAGGAGCCCTTCGGCGCCTCCAGCGTGACCTTGTGGCAGTTGTAGTAGTTTGCGATCTCCTCGACGCGCGCCAGCAGCGCGCGCCCGTGGCCCCGGCGGCGGAACTCCGGTGCCACCACCAGCCGCTGCACACGCGCCAGCGATGCGGCGATCTCGAAGAGCACCGCCCCGGCGACCTCTCCGCCTTCACGCGCCTCGAGCGCGTGGAGCTGCTCGTGCCAGACCACGCGGAAGCCCCAGAGCGTTGAATCGGCCTCGGCCCGCCGTGCGGCGAAGAATCTCTGGACCTGCGCGGGGCGCACCACCGCCACGCGCTCCTCGTGCGCCTCAGACATGCGCCGCGGCCAGCTCCTCTTCGACCTGAAACTCCCAGTCGTCGCGCGCCGCGTAGACGCGCAGGCCCAGCTCATCCTCCAGCTCGCGTGCCAGGAGCCATGGCTTGCGCTCCAGCATCTTGGTGCCGAAGTGCGTCATGATCGCCACGCGCGGGCGAATCGCCGCGATGAGCTCGCGCGCGTCGTCGAAAGTCAGATGGTCGACGTCCATGCTGTCGCGAAAGCGCAGCACGTTGATGATCAGAACGTCCGGATGGTGCGCCGCGTAATCCTCCGCGAGTCCCGCAAAGATGCGCGTGCAGGGCAGATAGGAGATCGTCGTCCCGTCGCAAGTAAAGTGCAGTCCGTAGGTCTCGACTCCGTGCTGATGGCGCAGAGAGGTCCGAATCTCGACGTCGTTGACGTGGTGGGGGCCGCCGTGCTCCGTCATGTGCTCGATGCGCTCGACGAAACGGCGCAGGTAGGGCAGCACGACGCCCTCCTGGTCGAAGGCATCGGCGGGCGCGAGCAGGAGGCCGCGGCGCTTCCAGCCGCCGTGCGTCATCGCCTCGATCATCACGTTGACATCGCACGAATGGTCGAGATGTTTGTGCGAGAGCACCAACGCATCCAGACGCGGCGGCTCGAGCGGCGGCTGGTGCGAGAGCGCACGCACCAAGGCGCCTGGGCCGGGGTCCAGGTGCAGGCGGCTCCGGCCGAGCTCCAGCCAGATGCCGCCCGAGGCGCGCAGTTGCTTCGCGACGACGAAACGCGCGCCGCCGGTGCCCAAAAAGATGATGCGGCTCATGAGACGTTATCCGCGCCCGCGCGCGGCTTCCCCTGCGCTCGTGCGATCACGCAGCGCCGGCCGCGCGCCTCAGCCGAAGAGCGGCAAGGTCGGCCAGGTCCCGGCCAGCACTCCCGATGTCGAGCCGCCGAACCAGCGCTCGATGATGGTCGCGTAGACGCTGCGGAAATCCGTGGTGAAGGCGACGTTGCCCTCGTGCAGCCGCGCCAGCGAGGGCGCCGTGCCGTAGAGCCCGCCCTTCACGGGGCCGATGACGAACAACGGGCTGGCCTCACCGTGGTCGGTGCCGCGGCTGGCGTTCTCCGCCACACGCCGGCCAAACTCGGAGAAGGTCATGGTCAGGACGCGCCTCTGGTTGCCGTGCTGGGCGAGATCGCCGTAGAAGGCCGCAACCGCGTCGGAGAGCTGGCCCAGCAGGCGGTCTTGCGTCGCCTTCTGCGAGACGTGCGTGTCGAAGCTGCCGTGCTGCACGTAGATCACGCGCGTCTTCAGTTGGGGCGTGCCGATGATCTGGGCCGCCAATGCGAGGCTGCGCCCGATGCCGGTGGCCGGATACGCGACCGAGGTCTTGTAGCCCGCGACGAGTTTGGGCAGCTCCTGGCTGCCGCGCTGCGTATCGCGCTGGACCTCGGCGATGGTCGGCAGAAAGGGGCTGGCGAAGGGTGCGTCATCGGCGACGCTGAGGCCGTCGAAGGCCTGTGCGCCGCCCCGCATGCGGTCGAACGCGAGCTGGAAGGCGCGCACGCCGCCGTCGATCGCCGGCACGTCGTGGTGCTCGGCGATGAAGAGCTCCGGCAAGACCGGCGAGACGGCGACGCCGGTGAAGAGGTTGCGCTCCCACGTCGCGTGATCGAGCAGGCGCCCCAGCCACCCGGTGGCCTCGTAGTTGACCGGATCGGCGGTCTGCCAGATCTCCGTCGAGCGAAAGTGCGAGTGATCGGGATTGGGGTAGCCCGCCCCCTGGACGATCGCGACCTGTCCTTTGTCGTACATCGTCTTGAGTGCGCGTAGGTTGGGATTGAGGCCCACGCTGCCGTCGATGGCGAGCACGTCGTGCGCGGTGATTCCGAGCCCGGGGCGCACCTGCTGGTAGGAGGGGTCGTTATAGGGCACCAGCGTGTTGAGGCCGTCGTTGCCGCCCTGCAAGTTGATCACCACCAGCACGGCATCGCGCGGCCCCGTGCCGCCGCCCGCCGTCTGCGCGAGCGCCCTGCCGAAGATGCCTTGGTTGCCGGCCATCACCGCAAGTCCGGAGATGCTGCCGAGGAGGAATTGCCTGCGCGCGAGCTTCATACTGTTGCTCCCTTAAGTCCGGCACACTCCTACGCCAACTGGTAGGCGGGCGTGGCCATCGCCAAGTAGACGGCGCCGCGCACGCGCTGTTGGAGGTTCTCGCCGTTCAGATTCATGCGCCCGGCGCTCTCCTGCGGTCCCGCAAGATAGGAGGCGATGCGCGCGCGTTGGGCCGCCGAGACGTCGCCCTGCACGACCAGGTCGACGATTCCCGCGGCCAGCTTGGAGGGATCCATGGTGGCCGTATCGCGCACGTATTCGGCCGGGTCGCTGGCCATCGGCGTCATCGCCACGGCATCGGCGAAGTTCTGCCGCGCGAGCATGGTGGCCGAGTTGATCCAGGCGGCTCCAGCGCTCCAGCCCGCGACGTTGGGCGGAAGAAAGAGGATCTGACCCATGCGCCGCATCGACGCCACCACGGGCGCCGGCTCTTGCAGCGTCGTGCGCTTGACCAGCTGCAGCGTGCCGATCACGAACTCCGCCGGACTCTTGACCAGTGCGCGGTAGGCACGCCCGGAGTAGAAGAGGCGCGAGCGCAGCAGCGTGCTCATCAGGGCCGAGACCTGCCAGCGATTGCCCTCCAGCAGGCGCCCATAGGCCTCTACCAGCTCCGGCTCGGGGTCCCAATACAGAAAGAACTCCAGCAGCTTGCCCGCCAGAAACTTCGGCGTGGCCGCCTGTTGGTAGATGATCTCGACGATGTCGCCGGCGTTGAGGTTCCCCGCGCGTCTCAGAAACGTCTTGACGCCGTCGTCGTGCCGGCGCGGCATGAAGACGAATTGGCCGCGCTCCGCGTAGCGCCCGCCCCGCAGCGTGTAGCCGGTAAAGGCACGCGCCGCCTGCCGCACGTCCTCCTCCGTATAGCCGCTGCCGTGGCCCATGGTGAAGAGCTCCATCAGCTCGCGCGCGAAGTTCTCGTTGGGATGCTGCTTCGAGTCGCTCACCGTGTCGAGGTAGCGCATCATCGCCGGATCGCGGACGACCCGATGCGTGAGGTCGCGGATATCGCCCAATGCCAGGCGGCGGTAGAGGTTGATCTGATCGACCATCTCGAGCGGGCGAACACCCTTCTGGAAGACCGCCGAGGTGAAGTGGCCATGATAGAAGAGCGCCATCTTCTCTTGGAGCGGGCAAGGCGTGGCGAGCATCCGGTTCAACCACCAGCCCGCCATCGACACGTAGGTCTGCCGCCGTTCGCCTTTACCCCAACCGAGCGTGCCTTCGGGCTGCTGCGCCATGCCGGAGCCGGCGGAGAGGTCCATGAGGCTATCGACGGCGCGCTCCATCCCCAGCGAGACGAGCCGCGCAACATCGTCCTGCGAGCCGCCGAAGCCGGCGCGCCGCAGGAGGTGCCCAGCCTGCCGCTCCGTCCAGACTCCGCGATAGGGCAGGAGAGCGGTGCGCACGTCGAGCGCGCCTGCGGGGCGAAAGCTCGTCGAAACCTCCATCGTCATCCTCCGTCCACCATATCACGGTAAACGGCGCCCGTAACCTCGCGTGTTACGCCCGGAGAGCCATTCTCATCAACCTTTAGCGAGAGCGCCCGGCCTCGCGCTCCTCGCTCCGCGAATCGATCAGCGCGAGCACGACGTCTCCCTCGACGGGACGCTCTCCCGAACGGTAGACGTGCGGGCGTCCGTCCCGCGCGCAGCAGAACGGCGGCAGCGCCTGGTCGCCGCAACGCACCACGGTGAACGCCGTCCCGTGGATGCGCACGCGATCGAGCACGTCGCGCCGCGCCACGCGCTCGGCGACCAGCGGCGCGGCGAGATCGTGGAGCGCGTGAACCGCTCCAGCACGCAGGCGGCGCTCGACGGCTCGCCCCAGCGAGGCGTTGTTGAAGCGCAGGACCACGTGCAAATCGTTACGCAGCGCGCGCGCCGTCAACGCGATCTTGAGATTGGTCGTATCGTCGGCGGCCAGCGCCACGACGCCCAGCGCCGTCGCAGCGCCGGCGTACTCCAGCGTCTGCTCGCGCGTGGCATCGCCCGTGATGATGCTGGCACCGCGCTCGCGCGCTTGGGCGACCAGCGCCGGATCCGGGTTGCGCTCGACGATCACCACCGATGCGCCCAACGCCAGCAGATACTCCACCACGCGCGAGCCGACGACCCCCGATCCGCAGACCACCACGTGACCGCGCGCGCGGATGCGGCGCAGTCCGGCGACCAGCTCCTCGCGCCGGCTCACAAGATAGTTGGTCAAGAGCGCGATCAACGTGCCGGCGAAACCGATCCCGGCGAGCATCACCACGATGGTCACGATCTCCACCAACGGCGTATGGTGCCACAGTGAGATATCGGTGTTGGAGGTGACGCGGCCGACTACCAGATAGAGCGCCTCCAGCGGCGAGATGCGCAGCTCCTCGTCGTAGAACGCCGATGCCAGAACGAAGAAGACGAGCGCGATCGAGACGATCGATGTGAGGATCGGATCGGGCCGGCGCAGCGTGGGGCGCGTGCGGCGCGCGGCCGGCCGCGCACGGTCGCGTCCCTCGGCGGCCTGGCGCG
>JAGWST010000486.1 GCA_028869325.1 bacterium
CTGACGCTGGCGCGCCTGCAGCTGGCCTCGAATGCGCCGGAGACGCGCGTGGCACGGATCGCCGGCGCGATGGAGCGCTGTGGGCGCGCAACCTGCCTCGCGGACTTTCGCGCTTGCGACGCATTCGATCTGCGCGACCGCCTGGGGGAGATCGCCGTGCCGACCTTGGTGGTCTGCGGGTCGGAGGACCGGATGACGCCGCCCAAGTACTCCGCGTTCCTGTGCGAGGCCATCACCGGCGCGCGCCTGGCGCACCTGGAGGGCGCCGGCCATGTCCCTCAGCTCGAGCAACCCGAGCCTCTGGCCCGACTGATCGCCGAGTTCGCCGCCACGCTAGGCGAAGGGGCCGGCACCGTGCGCTGAGAAGCGCTGACGATGCACATCGATCGCATTCGCACGGCCGGCGCGTTCGTCGTATGCCTGGCCCTGGTCGTGCTCGGGATCCGCGTCGCCGCCGATCCCCTAGCGCCGGTGGTGGTCGTCTACCCCTTCCAGCCCAACGGCACCGTGCCGCAGAACATGGGGCAGCAGATCGCAGCGATCCTGGTGCAGCAGATCGGCCAAGGCGGCGACGTCGCGGTCAAGCCCGCACCGGCCACGAGCACGCCGCAGACGTTTCAGAGAGACGCACAAGATCTGGGTGCGCAATACTACGTCACGGGCTACGTCACGCCGATCGGCAATGCCGTCTCGCTGGTGGAGTATGTCGTCAGCGTGCGCACGGGCACCGTTATCTACAGCGCAACGGCGACGGCCGCCAACGTCACCGACGTCGAGTCGCAAGCGTTCCAATTAAAGAAGGCCATCCTTGCGCTCGCGCATCCGCCGGAGACGGCCGAGGCGACGCCCGCCTCAGCCGCGCCCGCCTCAGCCGCGCCCGCATCCGCGCCGGCGCCGCAGCGCGTAGCCGCGGCAGAGTCGCCCACCAATCGGCGCTGGGTGGTCGTAGAGATGGCCGGCGGCTTGAGCGAGACGGAGCGTACGCAGGCGCAACAGGCGCTAGTGGCTGCGCTGAAGGAGCGAGGCATCGACGCCGTTGCCGACGACGATCCGGCACCACAGGGCCCTTCGCTGACGGAACTGCTCTGCGCTCGCAGCGGGGGCACACATTTGGTCGCCGGGACGGTGCGCAATATCCGCGGCAGACGTAACTTCGACGGCTCGATCGACGCCATGCTCTTGGACTGCTCCAGCGGAAGAACGCTGCGCAGCGTCAGCGGCAACGGCCGCAGCATCGCGCAAGCCGCGCGAGCCACCGCGACCGCTTTGCTGGCAACGCCACGCCGCCGCCGATAGGCCGCTGCGCTATCGGTCGCTCACTCCCTGCCGCGGGTCGATCAGGCCCGGCGGCAGGGTCATCGTGATGCGGCGCGCGCCGAGATCGATGCGCGGCTCGTAGCCCACGACCAGCGGCACCAAGGTACCGTCTTCCAAGACCAGCACGTCGCTGGCCGGCCAGTGCTCCACGCGGGCGACAACACCCACCGTGCCGGGGCCGCCGGGCGCGCCGATCGCATCGTCAAAGAGCGCACAGCCGACGAGCTGGTGGTCGTAGTACTCTCCGGCACTCAAGGGCGGCAGGGCGTCGCGGTGCGCGATGAGACGCGCTCCGATCAGCGCCGAGGCGGCGTTTGCATCGGCGGCCTCTTCAAATGCGATCAGCCAGCGGCGCCCGTGGGCCCGCAGCGAGCGCACCACGCGCACCGCCTGCCCGCCACCTGCAAGCAGCAGGCGCACGGTGTCACCCCCGGCACAGGCGGTGCGGTCGCCGGTGAGGACGTCCAGCTTCAGCTCGCCGCGCACGCCGAAGAGGCCGGCGAGACGCCCGGCGATCAGCTCGCCTTGCGCGAGACTGGGGTCGGGTTCACTCCTGGGCGTCTTCGCCGTCTGCGCCGCCGTCGTCCGCGCCGCCGGCCGTCTCTTCGTCATCCTCGACGGCTTCGACGTCGACGATGTCGATCGCAACCTTCCCCTCCGTCCCAGCCCGCATCAGCGTACGCAACGCCTGGGCCACGCGGCCGCCGCGACCGATGACTTTGCCGAGATCCTCTGGGTCGACTTCCAGCTCCAGCACGAAGCGGCCGTCGTCGCGGCGCACGGGGATGACCTCGATCTCGTCCTTGTGCGTCACCAGGCCCCGCGCCAAGAACTCGAGCAGGTCCTTCGAGCGCGCCTCGAGC
>JAGWST010000487.1 GCA_028869325.1 bacterium
AGTCGACGCAGATGGTGCGCCGCTTCTCGTTCATCGTCGACGAGCCGGCGAAGCTAGGAGGCGGCGACCACGGGCCGACGCCGCTGGAGTACGTACTGGGCGCCTACAACGGCTGTCTGCAGATCGTGATCGTCATGATCGCGCGCGAGCTCAGCATCGAGGTGCGCGATCTGGCCATCGAGAGCGTCGCCACGGTCGACCGGCGGGGCCTCTTCGGCACGGCGGCGGTATCGCCGCACTTCCAATCCATCGAGACGGAGATCGTGCTGACCGCAGCCGGCGAGAGCGGCCTCCTGGAGCAGCTGAAGGAGCGCCTCTACGCGCGCTGCCCCATGTACAACCTGATCAAGGATGCAGGCGTGCGGCAGGAGATCCGCTGGCACGCCCAGGGGAACGGCTCGGGGTAGCGCCGAGGGATCAGGCGACGAGCGGCTCTCGTTCCAGCCGCTCGATGGTCGCCTCGACCAGCGCGAGCGTCTCGGTCGCCGTCGTCGTGCGCATCACGCGCTCGCGCAGCTCGCTGGCCCCGGCGAAGCCCTTCAAGTAGTAGCCGAGGTGCTTGCGCATCTGCGGCACGGCGCGCTCCTCGCCCCACTCCTCCACCATCGTGTGGTAGTGGTGGACCGCGTAGCGCAACCGCGCCGCGGCGTGCGGGTAGGGCTGCGCCTCCTCGCCCTCCATCAGCGCACGCAGCGCCGAGATCAGCCACGGATTGCCCAGCGCGGCCCGCCCCAGCATCACGGCGTCGACGCCGCTCTGGCGCATGCGCTGCATGGCGATATGCGGATCGTCGAGATCACCGTTGCCGATGACCGGGATGTCGACCGCCCGCTTGAGCGCGGCGATGTGCTCCCATTCGGCGGAGCCCTTGTAGAACTGGCGCGCCGTGCGCGCGTGCAGCGTCACCGCCAGCACGCCCACCGCCTGCGCGCGCTTGGCGGCCTCGGCGTAGACCAGCTCCTGCTCCGTCCACCCCAGGCGCATCTTCATCGTCACCGGGCAGTCAACGGCCTCCACGACGGCACGCATGATCGCCTCGCAACGGTCGAGGTCTCGCAGGCAGGCGCTTCCGCCCTCTGTCTTGGTCACGCGGGGCGCCGGACAGCCGAAGTTGATGTCCACGATGTCGGCGCCGCACTCGCGCACCACTCGCGCGGCGCAGGCCATGATCTGCGGATCGTTACCCCAGAGTTGGGTGGAGACAGGGCGCTCCAGGCCGTGCTGGTCGATCATCTCCATGGTGCGCCGGCTGCCGTACTGCAGCGCGTTCGAGGAGACGAACTCGGTCACCGTCAGGCCGAGGCCGAACGGCTTGTAGAGCGCGCGTAAGGTGCGGTTGGTGACGCCCGACATCGGCGCCAGGATGATCGGCGGCCAGATCTCGTGCGGCCCGATGCGCAGCGGTTGAACCAGGCGGGCCATGGCGGCGAGGATTCTACCGCCGCTCTGGCGCTCCCCGCACACCCGGCTGGAAGACGCGGACCTTGTAGCGAGAGAACGTGCGATCGAGCGTGAGCACGGTCAACCTTTCGATCCTGGCCTGGGCGATGATCAGGCGATCGAAGGGATCTCGATGGTGGAACGGCAGCGTCTGGACATGCCCGGCGTGCTCGGGGAGTATCGGTAGGAGGGAGCAGTGGAGTCGCGCGGCCCGGCTCGGGACGTACGTCCCCGCCGGCTCGGGGAGGCTCAGCTTGCTGAGGGATGCCTTGATCGCGATCTCCCAGAGCGAGGCCACAGAGAGCAGGCGGGACTCCGCCTTGTCGATGACATCACGAAACGCCTGCGGCACGCGCTCGGGCTCGGCGATCACGTACAGAAAGACGCTGGTATCGAGCAAGACGCCTTCGCTCACACGTACTCCGCAAAATCCGCCGGCGTCTCGTCAAAGTCCGCGGCGATCTCCACCAGGCCGCGGTCCATGCCGAATGCGTCGCTGGGCTTCGCCTGGGCCACAGGGACCAAACGAACCAGCGGCTTACCGTGACGGGCGAGGACGACGTCCTCCCCGGAGAGGGCCTCCCCTACCAAGGCGGACAGGTGCGTCTTCGCCTCGTAGAGATTGACGGTCTTCATGGGTCTAGTCTACCAGACTAGACCCACACAGTGCAATGCTGGTGCCATGCGCGGCCAACCGCTACATATCCCGTCATCGTCCGTTCATCACGGGCGGGTACCCTGGCAGGCGTGAATCCCGCCAAGTTCGGCCTCCATCATCGCCATGCCATCGCCTTGGTCGCAGCGATCCTCGCCTTCGCGGGCATCGAGTCCTACCTCGTGCTCACCAAAGCGATCTTTCCGAAGATGGCCTTCGCGCGGATCGACGTCAGCGTGACGCGCGGCGATACGCCGGCGGCGCAGATGAACCTGCAGATCGCGCGACCGTTGCAGGCGGCGCTGGCACTGGCGCCGGGGATCGAGTCGGTCCACGCGACCTCGGCGCAGGGAAACGTCGATCTGGTCGCCGCCTTTTACGGCAACACCGACCCACACGCGGACCTGCAAGCGGTCACGCAGGCCATCTCGACGGTCTCGGGATCACTGCCGTCGAACGCTCAGGTGACCGCCCGCATCATCTCGACGAACTTCGAGCCGATCCTCTCGTACGCATTCGACAGCCACTCGGTCTCGCGCACCATTCTGCGCGAAGAGATCGAGCGCCGCGCACGCTCCACCTTCACCGGCATCGCCGGCATGTCGCGCTTCATGGTGGTGGGCGGGCGGCCGCGCGAGTTCGCCGTCGACGTTGATCCGCTCTCGCTGGCGGCGCACCATCTGACGATCAACGATGTGGAGCAGGCCATCGCCGGCTCCAGCGCCGTGCAGTCGATCGGCCACGGCGAGCAAGGCTACCTGCGCATCAGCGCGACCGTCAACGCACACATCGACGGGGCGCGGAAGATCTCCGATATCCCGCTCGCCGTTCGCAACGGCACCACCTTGCACGTGGGCGACGCCGCCCGCGTGCACCTCTCGGTCGCGCCGCCGCAGGATCAAGCTAGCGCCAACGGCAAGCAGGTCGTCGCGCTGAGCTTCTACGCGCAGCAGAACGCCGACGTGGTCAACATGGCCGACGCCATCTACGCGCGCACGCCGGGCTTTGTGGCCGCGCTGCCGGCGGGAGCGCACGTCTCGAAGTACTGGGATCAGACCACGCTCATCCGCGACTCGCAGAAGACGCTGCGTGATTCGATCCTGATCGGGGCGGCGCTCGCCGTCGCCGTCATCTTCTTCTTCCTGGGCAGCTGGCAGGTGACGGCCATCGCGGCCTTCGTCATCCCGATGGCGATGCTGGTGACCTTCGTCTTCATGCGCGTCGGCGGCGAGAGCATCAACTTGATGAGCGCCGGAGGCTTGGCCGTGGCGATCGGCCTGATCATCGACGATGCGATCGTGATCATCGAGAACATCGAGCGCAACCTCGCCATGGGAAAAAAGCGCATCCAGGCGATCGTCGATGCCAGCGGCCAGATCTCCGGCGCGATGGCCGCCTCTACGACAACCATCCTGGTCGTCTTCCTGCCGCTCACGCTGGTCAGCGGCGTCTCCGGCTCGTTCTTCCGCGCGCTGGCGATCACGCTTGCCGTCTCCATCATCGCCTCGCTGCTCCTGGCGCTCTTTCTCGCGCCGATCCTGGCCGAGCGCTTCCTGCCGGAGCTCTCGGAGAAGCCCTCCCACAACAAGCTCTTGACCTGGCTGCTCAATATCTACGAGCCGGTTCTGCGCGGCGCTCTGGCGAAACCGTGGAAGGCCTACCTGGTCGGCGGCATCTCGCTGGCCGTGACGATGGCCGGCTTCCTCATGCTCCCCAGCGGCTTTCTGCCGCGCATGGACGAGGGCGCCTTCGAGCTGAGCTATAACTTACCGCCGGGAACCTCGCTGCAAGAGACCACGCGCGTCGCCGATGGCATCGAGCGGATGGCCTCGGCGCTGCCAGGCGTGACCGCACAGGGCAACTACGTCGGCATCGATACCAACGGCTTCGCCCCCCTGCCCCAGAACTACGGCGTCCTGCGCGTCACGCTGCACCCGGTCGGCACGCGCCCGTCGATCCAAGACCTGATGGGCAGGTTGCGCGACGAGGTCTCCGCCGCCTATCCCAATGTCTATCTCGACTTCCACCAGGTGCTCGAGGACATGATCAATGGCCTCACCGGCGCACCCGCGCCGATCGAGGTGACGCTCGCCGGGCCCAATCATCAGGTACTGATCGGCTTGGCCCCGAAGGTCGCGGCGGCGCTCTCCAAGACCAGCGGCGTTCACGACGTCTTCGACGGCGTCGTCTACGAGAATCCGGCGCTGGACGTTCAGCCGCAACTGGGCCTGCCGGCGGGTCTCGGGCTCACCGCCGCCGATTTCAACGCGACGCTGCAGGCGGCGGTTGCGGGCACCGTGGTGGCCGAGGTCTCGGTTCCGCCCCACGTCGTGCCGATACGCGTGCGCTACGCTCCGCCGTGGCGTTTCTCGCCCGACCAGTTCGCGCAGATCCCGATCGTGGGCGCCAACGGCGCGGTGGCGACGCTGGGCAGCCTAGCCGCACTCGACCCCACGCCGCCGCTGACGGACGTCTACGAGGTCGACGGCCAACCGCAGGACGTCATCACGGCGAACTATACCGGCAGCCTCTCCGGTGTCATCTCGCGCATGAAGGCGAATCTGGCGAAGACCTCGCTTCCGCCTGGCTATAGCGTGAAGATCGGCGGCGCCTACGCCTCGCAGCAGCAGTCCTTCAAAGAGTTCGCGCTGGTCGCCGTGGTGGCGATCATGCTGGTTTTCGTGGTGATGGTCTTCACCTTTCGCAGTTTCCGCGAGCCGCTGACGATCATGATCGCGCTGCCGCTCTCGCTCGTCGGCGTCGTGCTGGGCCTGCTCGTCACGCGCACGCCTTTCAACGTCTCCTCGTTCATGGGCTTGATCCTGCTGGTGGGCCTGGTGGTAAAGAACGGCATCCTGCTGCTCGATGCGGCGCACAAGGAGCTGGCGAGCGGAGCGAAGATCGACGATGCGCTCGTCGCTGCGGGTCGCGTGCGCCTGCGCCCCATCGTCATGACGGCGCTGGCGGCTATCGGAGGCCTGCTCCCGCTTGCCATCGGCGCCGGCGCGGGGTCCGAGATGGAGAAGCCGTTGGCGATCGCCGTCATCGGAGGCCTCTCGACGGCGACCATCTTCACGCTCGGCATCATTCCGACGTTCTACGCCAAGCTCGCCAAGAGGACGCCCGCATGATCCAGCAACTCGCGCTCGCGCTCTCATTGCAGACGGCCATCGCGCAGGGCGTGCCCCGGGACCCCTCCGTGCGACGCGCGGAGGCTGCGGTGCTGGGCGCGCAGGCCGCGCGCACCGCCGCACGCGCCGGCTCGGCCCCCGATCTCTACGGCAGCTATGCCGTGGTCCCGCAGTCGGCCGGCAAGACGACGCTCGCGCAGCGCAGCACCGTGATCGGCGTCAGCAAGTCGTTTGCCTTTCCGGGGCTGACGCTCGCGCAGATGCAGGCGGCGGGGGCTTCGGAGTCCGCTGCCGTCGCAAGCCTGCTGCACGCGCGCCGCACGGCCGCGCTGACCATCGTGACCGATTACCTTGACGCCTTGGTCGCGCAGAAGCAGGCCGCGATCTCCGGCGAAGCGGTGCAGGCCGGGCTCAAGACCCTCCAGGCGGCGCAACTGCGCTACGAGGCGGGGAGCGGCCCGGAGATCGACATCGAACGAGCCCAGGCGGCGTACGCAACCGCGCAGGCTGCGCAAGCGCAGGCCGGCGGCAAGCGCGAGGGCGCCTTCGCGGCGCTGGATCTCGCGGTCGGCATCGATCCCTTGGCGCACCCGGCGCTGGTCCAACCAGAGCTGCCCTCGAGCAAGCCGCTCGATCCGGCGGCCGTGGTGCGCATCGCGCTCGCGGGGCGCGCCGACCTGCGCGCCGCCGATGAAGAGGTGCGATCGGCGGAGGCCTCGCTGCGCGCCGCCGGCCTCTCCTATGCGCCCTCGTTCGACGTCTCGGCCGGCCATCAGTCCGGAATCGACAGCGGCGCTCCCATCTCCGGGGACACGGTCAATCTCACGGTGCGCCTCCCGCTCGACACCTCCGGGGCACTGCACGCCAAAGTGGAGAGCGCCAAAGCGGCGCTCGAGACGGCGCGCGCGACGCGCGACTCCGCGGTGCGCTCGGTGACGCTCGACGCGGAGACGGCGGTGGCCGGCATCCGCGCCTCGCAGCTCCGCCTGGTTGCGGAGGAACGCGCCGCGCAGGCAGCGCAGGCAGCGGCAACGGCCGCCTCCATCGGCTTCGAGCACGGCGCCACCAGTGCCGTCGACGTGCTGCTCGCGCAGAGCCAGGCAGCGACCGCGCAGAGCAATTTGGTCGCTGCGCAAGCGGATGCCGTGAAGGCTCACTATGCTCTGGAACTCGCGGAGGGAGTGAACCCGGATGTCGCGCCGTAATCGCACGCTGATCGCAGCATCGGCGGCCGCCCTCGCCATCGTCGTCGTGCTCGTCGCCCTGCACCTGCATCGCAGCCCCGCCGCGGCCGATGCGCCGGCTTCGGCGCAATCGGGAGGCGGTCCGCGCGTCGAAACAGCCACCGTTCGCTACGGCAACGTCTCGTACGAGGTGCGCGGCGAGGGAACGATATCGTCGGCACCGGGCGGGATCTCGCAAGCATCGTTCACGGAAGCTGGGCGTATCGCCGCCGTCGCCGTCCATATCGGCGAGCACGTCGCCGCCGGACAAGTGCTCGCCCAACTCGACCTTGCCCCGCTGGCGCTGCAGGCGCGCCAAGCCAGCGGCGATCTGGCCGCCGCCGAGGCGTCCACCAAAGGGAGCCCCGCGCCCGTAACCCTGGCGCTGCAGGCCGCGCAGGTCCGGCTACAAGTAGCCAAGCGCCGGCTCGATCGCGCCGAGCGCCTCGCCAAGAGCAGCGGCGGAAACGAGCTCTCCCCCGAGGCCGCACAGGTTCGTCAAGACCAGGCCAAAGTCGCCGGCGATCGCAGCGCCCTGCAGCGCGAGCAAACGCTCTTCAAGGCCGGTGTCGCGGCGCA
>JAGWST010000488.1 GCA_028869325.1 bacterium
GACCCCTCTCGCACGATCTGATGAAGAGCATCCTCGAGACGCTCGAAGCGAAGCTGGTGCAGATCGTCGTGCACGACATCAAGGAGTCGACGTTCTACGCCCGGCTGGTGATCGAGACCGGAGGCGAGACCGAGGAGATCGACGCTCGCCCGTCGGATGCCATCGCCCTCGCGCTGCGCGTGGGGGCTCCAATATTCGTCTCCGACAAGATCGCCCTGGAGGAGACCGTCTACGACAAGAAGGCCGAGGCCGAGGAGAAGCAGCGCTTCAAGAAGTTCATCGAGGAGCTGAAGCCCTCGGACTTTCGCGACTGACCGGCCCGGCCGCCATCACACTCGTCATCTAGTAAGGAGATATCGTTGGCTCACGAGCGTGCCGAGATCGGCGTCTTCGGCGGATCCGGCTTCTACTCACTGGTGGAAAATGCCAAGGAGGCGCTCGTCGAGACGCCCTACGGACCTACCAGCGACGCCTTCGCCATCGGCGAAGTGGCAGGCCGGCGCGTCGCCTTTCTGCCGCGGCACGGCAAGGACCATCGCTATCCTCCGCATATGATCAACTACCGCGCCAATCTCTGGGCGATGAAGCAGCTGGGAATCACGCGCATCATCGGCCCGTGCGCCGCCGGCTCGCTCGACGCGAAGTGCGCGCCTGGGCACTTCGTCGTGGCCGATCAATTGGTCGACCGCACCAACGCGCGCCGCGACACGTTCTACGACGGCCCCGTGACCACGCACGTCTCGTTCGCCGATCCCTACTGCCCGCAACTGCGCCCGATCGCGATCGCGGCATGCAAGGAGCAGGGCGTGACGACGCACGAGCACGGCACCGTCGTCACAATTCAAGGGCCGCGCTTCTCCACGCGCGCCGAGTCGAAGTGGTACGCCGACGCGGGCTGGCAGGTCATCAATATGACGCAGTATCCGGAGGCGTACCTCGCCCGCGAGCTGGAGATGTGCTACGTGAACATCTCGCTGATCACGGACTACGACGTGGGGCTGGTCGGCGAGGCCGGCGTGGAGCCGGTCACGCATGCCGCCGTCATCGAGATCTTCAACAAGAACAACGCGCGCGTCCGCGAGGCGATCTTGAAGATCATCGAGCGCATGCCGGCGGAACGCGGCTGCCCCTGCGGAACGGCGCTGCAGGGCGCCCGCATCGGGCATTGACCGTGCAGCGCGTGGAGCTCGGCAGCTATGCCAAGGCGCTCGGATTGCTGGTCAGCAATCCGGTGGTGATCGTGCCCACGCTGGTGGCCGATCTGACGGCCCAGCTGCTGAGCTACGCCCTGCTGGGTGGGCCGACGGGGATCCTTGGCGCCATCAACGGCGGCATCACCACGTTGGTCATCTTCATGATCCAATGCTTCGGCTTTGGGGTGGCGATGATCGCGGCGTCGTACGCCTGGCGCATGGGCCGCGCACGCATTGGCGTGGCTTGGGATGACGCGCGCCGCAAGCTCGGCGACGTCGCTTTGGCGGCACTGGGCTTGAACTTCGCGCTCTGGATCGCGGGGCTGATCGGCGGCTTCGTCTTGCAGGCGGTGGGCAGCCTCGCCCTGACGGCCGTGGCGGCCTTCTTCTTCATCTTCACGCTGCCGGCAGCCGCCGTCGGGGGGACGCCGGGATTTGCCGCGCTGGGCAGCTCCGTCGATCGCGTGCGCGCGAATGTGCCGGCTTCCCTGGTGCTGGCGATCGTTTCGGCGGCACTGATCATCCTGCCGCAGCGGTATCTCTTCGGCCTGTTCTACCAGTTCGGCATGATCCCGGAGCTGGCGTTCGAGATCGTCGTTACCTCGATCGTCTTCGCCTACCTCGCGATCGTCGCCGTGCGCGTCTACGACGAAACAGGCTACTCGTTCTGGCGCCGCTACTAGCGGCTCAGGCCAGCTGCACGCGCAACCAGTCCATCACGTAGGCCGGCGGCACATTGGTGGCGGCGATGGACTGTGCCTCACCGGCGGCCGCGATCGCGGAGAGCACGGCGGAGGCGTCGCGCCGTGGCCAGGCGGAGAGACGCGTGGTCTCGTCGGCGATCAGGGCGCGCTCGCTGCCGGCGCCCAGACGCAGGATCAACCAGTCGCGCAGCAGGCGCTTGATCTCGCGCAGCACGCTGTTCAGGTTCTCGCGCGTCACCCACACCGCTTCGGCGGCGCGGCCGCGCAACGCGTCTTCAAGCCAGGTGATCGTCTCGCGCCGCAGGTCGGCAAACTCGCCGCCCTCCACGATCGCCAACGCGCGCGTCAGGTCGCCCTGTGCCAGCTCCGCCGCCGAACGCGCTTGGTCCGCCGCGATGCCGCGCGCGCGCAGAAAGGCATCGACATCCGGCGTGGCAACGGCGCCGAAGCGCACCTCCACCATCCGCGAGCGTATCGTCTCCAGCAGCCGGTCGGGGGCGTCGCTGGTCAGGATCACTAAGACCTGCGCGGGCGGCTCCTCCAGGAACTTCAGCAGCGCATTCGCCGCCTCATGGGTGGCGAAATCGACATCACCCAGGATCACCACACGCCAACCGCCGGCGTAGGAGCGCAGCGACATCTGGTGCACCAGATCGCGCGCCGTCATCTCCTCGCTCTCGTGAAACCCGCCGCCGGCGACGCCGATCTTCACGGTGCCGGCATAGACAAAGAGATCGGGATGCGTCCCGGCGTCCACCTGGCGGCACGAGGGGCAGCTTCCGTCATAACCAAGCACGCCCGCCTTCGGCGCCGCGCAGAGCAGCGACTTAGCC